>JBCKPE010000013.1:0-30363 GCA_038901875.1 Burkholderiaceae bacterium | reverse complement strand
CTACCGGCCCGAGGAGCGGGACCGGGCGCAGGCCGCGCTGAATTTCTACACGCTGGCAACCCTGGCCCTGACCTCGTTGGCCTCCGGGGTCCTGATCACCAGCCAGAGCTGGGCCCTGCTCAACTACGTTTCAGTGCCGGCACTGGCGCTGATGGCCGGCTCGATGTTCTGGCTTGCGCGCAAGCAGGCCAGCGGCCGTGCGGCGGCCAGGGCGGCGCTTTGACGCTGCGTGCAGCGGCTCGTCAAGCCGGATAGCGTGACGCGAGCCAACGCTCTAGCGCGGAAAGAACCGGCTGCGGGTCGGCCTCGTTGAAGATTTCGTGGTACATCGATTCGAAGCCGTAGGCCAGCACAACGGAAGGCGGCGCTGCGGCGGCAAAGTTGCGGCTGCCTGCCGGGTTGACCAATCGATCCTCGCCCGCATACAGAAGCAGTGTGGGCAGGCTCCACTGACCGGCCAGGGCCAGTGTCGCTGCTCCCTCTTCGGCGATGAAGCGGGCCAGGCGGGCTGATATCCGGTCGTGCACCAGGGGATCCTGCAGGTAGGCCTGGACCACATCGGAATCGTGCGACAGGTACTTTGCATCCAGGCCGTTGCCGACGCGCAAATCAGGCAGCAGCCGGGGCAATACGGCGACCAGCAATTTCTGCAGCGGGTTGAGTCCGGGATCCAGGGCCGGAGAGGACATGATCAGGGCATCAACCTGGCGCATGCCGCGCGCGACAAAGCTGGCGGCGACCAGGCCACCCAGGCTGTGGCCGAGCAAAACCAGAGGAACGGCCGCGCCGCCCAACAACCGGGTCGCGTCAACCACTTCGGCCAGATCGTCCAGCAAGCGGGTCGGCGTAGGCAGCGCCCCACGCTCGCCCTCGGATTGGCCATGGCCATGCTGATCGTAGGCGCGGACGGAAAAGCCCCAGTCGTTCAAGTGCCGCGCAAGCGTTGCGTAGCGCCCGGCATGTTCACCAAGCCCGTGCACCAACAGCAACTGCGCCCGGCACGGCTGTTGCTCCGGCAGCGGCCAGTCGCGCAGAGCAAGACGCACGCCGTCGCGCGTCGTCAGATGCGACGACTGGGCCTGGCTCATGGCATCCTGGACATGACCTGGGCCACCGCCGCGGTCAGCTTCTTGGCATAGGGAACGTGCAGAAACTCGTTCGGTCCGTGGGCATTGCTGTGTGGACCGAGCACACCACAGACCATCATTTGCGCCTTCGGAAATCCTTTGCTGAGCATGCTCATCAGTGGAATCGTTCCGCCCTGGCCGATGTAGCCGCAGGGGGCGCCAAAATAGGCTTGCGAGGCTTGATGCAAGGCGCGTTCGAACCAGGGCGCCTCGCTGGGAGCGTTCCAGCCGGTGACGCCACTGCCGCTCTCAAATGTCACCCGGGCCTGGTACGGAGCGTTGTCTTCCAGCAAGGCCTTCATGCGCCGCGCCGCCATGCCGGCGTCGACCAGCGGCGGCAGGCGCAGCGACAGCTTGAATGCGGTGTAGGGCCGCAACACGTTGCCGGCGTCCTGCAGTGCCGGGAAGCCGGCGGCACCGGTCACGCTCAGGGTCGGATGCCAGGTCCGGTTGATCAGGCCCTGCACCGGATCGGTGGTGGTTGGCAGCGTGACGGTTGTGGCCCCTTCACAGTCGTAATGAGCCCAGGGAAACCGCTTGTAGACCTGATCGCCGAGAATCGCCGCCGTGGCGCGCGCCTGGGTCATGCGCTCGGCCGGTATCTCACAATGAAAATCAGCCGGCAACAGGCGTCCGTTGGTACTGTCTTCGAGGCGATCCAGCACCTGGCGCATGATGCGAAAACTCGATGGCACCAGCCCGGAAGCGTCACCCGAGTGCACGCCTTCGGTCAGGATCTCGACCTTCAGCACGCCGCTGACCATGCCGCGCAGCGAGGTGGTCAGCCAGAGTTGGTCGTAGTTGCCCGCACCGGAGTCAAGGCAGATCACCAGTGCGACGTCGCCCATGCGCTGGCGCAGCAGGTCGATGTAGGGCAGCAGGTCGGGTGAGCCCGATTCCTCACAGGTCTCGACCAGCCCGACGATGCGCGGATGGGCCACCCCCTGGCGCTTGAGCGTCTGCACCGCCGCGATGCTCGCATACACGGCGTAGCCATCGTCTGCCGCACCGCGCCCGTACAGTTTTCCATCCTGGTATTTGGGCGTCCAGGGACCAAGGTCGCTGCGCCAGCCATTGAATTCGGGCTGTTTGTCCAGATGCCCATACATCAGAATGGTCTGCCCTGAGGCAGCCGCCGGCGCTGCAGTCTGGCCCGATCCGGCCGAGGCGACGACCTCGAAGAACAGCAGCGGGGTCCGTCCGTCCAGGCGAATGATCTCCAGCCTCAGGCCCTGGACCCGCTGCGCCTCGACCCAGGCCGCCGCGTTGCAGATCACCGTCTCGATGTAACCATGGGCGGCCCAGTCCGGATCAAAGCCAGGTGACTTGGCCGGAATCGCGATGTACTCAGTGATCTGATGAAGAATGTCTCCGTCCCAGCTGTCACGGCTATGCGACAGGGTGGTCGCGGCATCCAGCATGCCCGATGGAACTTCGTGGTGTAGCGGTGCATTCATGGGATTCTCCAGGGAAGGCGCCAGCGCGCCGCCCCTACTGTAGCGCCATGGGGTGCATTGCCGGCACTCAAATCGCGTGATGAAGCCAGCCGGCCAGCGCCGCAGCCAGGATCACCGGAATCACCCCGACGCGCAAGCGCGTCAGGGCAAGCAGGGCGACCAGCACCAGACCGAGCGCAAAGGCGTCGACCGAGGCCAGGGAAAAGCTGCTTCCCACCATTTCGGCCCGCAGCACGACATGGGTCAGGAAGAACAACCCAAGGCTGGCAATGACCCCGACCACAGCAGCCGTGATGGCGGTGAGGGGTGCCGTGAATGCCATCCTGCCATGGGTCGACTCAATCAGCGGGCCACCCGCGAGAATGAATAGGAACGAGGGCAAAAAGGTGAACCAGGTGACAAGCATCGCGGCGGCGGCAGCGCCTGTAAAAAGCATGTCCGGTCCGAGCACCTGTTTGGACCAGCCCCCAAGAAAACCGACAAAGGCCACCACCATGATGAGGGGGCCGGGCGTGGTCTCACCCAGCGCCAGGCCGTCGATCATCTGCGGTCCCGTCAGCCATTGGTAGTGTTCGACCGCGCCCTGGTAAACGTAGGGCAGCACGGCATAGGCTCCGCCAAAGGTAAGCAGGGCGGCCTTGGTGAAGAACCATCCCATTTGAGTCAGCGTGCCATCCCAGCCCTGGGTCAGCAGAAGCAGAGCCATCGGCAGCAGCCACAGCAGGGCGCCGACCAGCAACACCTTGACCAGCCTTGTCCTGCTAAAAAGGGCATGGTCGGGCGTTGGGGTGTCATCGTCGATCAGGGCCGCGGCGGGCCGAACGCTACCACCTGTGTGACCGTCGCCGCTGGCGAGAAACTGACTCGGTGTGTAGCGCGCGCCGAGCCAGCCGGTCAGCGCGGCGGCGCCAATCACCCAGGGAAAAGGCAGCCTGAAATAGGCCAGCGCGACAAAACTGAGCATTGCTATGGCCCACAACAGGGGAACTTCGGACGGATGTTTCAGGATCTTGCTGCCGATACGCCAGACGGCGTGCAGAACGATTGCGGCCACGGCCGGCTTGATGCCGTAGAACAGCCCAGCCACCAGTGGCACATCACCGAAGCGCACATAGATCCAGCTCAGGCCGATCAGGATCAGCAGGGAGGGCAGGACGAACAGGGCTCCGGCAACGATGCCGCCCCAGGTTCGGTGCAGCAGCCAGCCAATGTAGGTCGCCAGCTGCTGCGCCTCTGGCCCGGGCAGCAGCATGCAGTAATTGAGCGCGTGCAGAAAGCGCCGCTCACTGATCCAGCGCTTTTGCTCGACCAGTTCGCGATGCATGATGGCAATTTGCCCGGCTGGCCCGCCAAAACTGATCAGCCCCAGGCGCAGCCAGAAGCGAAACGCCTCGCCGAATGACACGGCCGTTGGCGCCGCCAAACCCCGGCTCGGACTATCGATGGAAGAAATCTCCTGGCCCGCCATGCAATTTGCCTCAGCCGCGCCGGAACTTGAACACCGCGGTACCCGCCCTGGCGTTGGGTAGCCAGCGAACCTGTCGGCCCTCCTGCAGCCCAAAGGCATCGAGCAGATGCAGCTGGTTCTTTGTCGCCAGCCGTTCAAAATCCGCAAAAGTGCCAACGCGAATATTGGGCGTGTCGTACCACTGGTACGGTAGCCGCCTGGTGACTGGCATGCGCCCACCCAGGACGCTCAGGCGATTGGGCCAATGGGCAAAATTTGGAAAGGCAACAATACCGACGCGTCCAACGCGGGCCGTCTCGCGCAACATGGTTTCGGCGTTGCGAAGGTGTTGCAGGGTGTCAATTTGCAGCACCACGTCAAAACAGGCGTCGTCGAACATGGCAAGCCCTTCGTCCAGATTGAGCTGGATCACGTTGACCTGGCGCCTGACACATTTCAGGACATTCTCGTCGTCAATTTCTATGCCGTACCCGGTGCAGCCGCGCCGCTCCCGCAAGTACGCCAACAAGTCGCCATCGCCGCAACCCAGGTCCAGCACGCGCGAGCCTTCCGGCACGAGACGCGCGATCACCTCCATGGTCGCCAAATCGCTCACGTGCCGACCTCCATCTGGTCAAAATAGGCCCGCAACAGGCCCAGGTAGCGCGGGTCTTCGAGCAAGAAGGTGTCGTGCCCGTGAGGTGCGTCGATTTCTGCGTAGCTCAGGGCGTGCTGACTGTCCAGCAGGGCCTTCACCAGTTCCCGGCTGCGCGCCGGTGGAAAGCGCCAGTCGGTGCTGAAACTGATCAAGAGAAAATTGGCCTTGGCCCGGGCAAAGGCCTGCGTCAGGTCACCGCCACTGTCCCTGGCCGGGTCAAAGTAGTCGAGCGCCCGCGTGATCAGCAGGTAGGTGTTGGCATCGAAGTATTCGCTAAACTTGTCGCCCTGGTAGCGCAAGTAGCTTTCAATCTCGAACTCAACGTCAAAATGGTAGCCCACCTGGTCGGCCAGCGCGACCACACGCTCCCGACCGAACTTGGCTTCCATCACGCCGCCGCTGAGGTAGGTGATATGGCCGATCATGCGTGCCAGCCGCAGGCCGCGCGCTGGCACGACAGCGTGCTCATAGTAGTGGCCGCCGTGAAAGTCAGGATCGCTCAGAATAGCGCGTCGCGCCACCTCATTGAACGCGATGTTCTGCGCCGACAGGTTGGGCGCCGTCGCAACGCCGACGCAATGGCGTACCCGCTCGGGGTACTGCAGGGTCCAACTCAGGGCCTGCATGCCGCCCAGGCTACCACCCATGACGGCCGCGAGCTGGCTGATGCCAAGGGCGTCCAGCAGGCGCGCTTGAGCGTGAACCCAGTCCTCCACCGTCACGAGCGGAAAATCGGCGCCGTAGGCGCGGCCGGTCGCCGGGTTGGCATGCATCGGTCCGGTGGAACCAAAGCAGGACCCCAGGTTGTTCACGCCAATCACGAAGAACCGCTCGGTGTCGACGGATTTCCCCGGTCCCACCATGTTGTCCCACCACCCCTCGCTGCCCGGTTTCCCCTCATAGACGCCAGCCACATGGTGCGACGCGTTGAGAGCGTGGCAGATCAGTACCGCGTTCGACCGGTCGCTGTTCAGCTGGCCATAGGTTTCATAGGTCAGCTGATAGTTTTGGATCGAGGCACCGCATTGCAATGGCAGCGGCGCCTCGAATTTCATCAACTGCGGTCGAGCAACAAGCGGCATCAAAAAACCTGGTGACGCCAAAGCAGCGGAACCAGGTCAGTTTGGATCCACTCTTTAGCCGTATTTCGAGACTCCTGGTCTCGGCGCCCGCAAGCTGGAACAAATCGGCGCTGGATACTGAGCCCGAGTATAAATGCTTGCCTTGCGCGTTTTCTGGCAGGACGGTGCGCCTATCAAACCAGGCGTGCAATGCCCTGATTTCAGGCGCTTTCGCTGTCGCCCGCTGATGCGCTGACGCAACCCTTCTGCCCGGCTGAGACCGGAGCAGGAAAAAGAATCAAGCATGTTTGTGCTGGAAAAGGCATAATCGCGCCGTGTCGGCTTTAATCGGCTGGCACATAGTTGCGGTGATTTGGTCAGTTTCGCGTTTTTGAAGTCTTCACAAGTTTGTCAATCGCGTTCGCGGACACCATCGCGTTTCTCGGTGCTAATAGGAGTCCCTCTCGTGGGCAACAAACTTTACGTGGGCAATCTGCCCTATTCTTACAGTGACAGTGACATGCAGCAGGCGTTCAGCCAGTACGGAACCGTCGCAAGTGCAAAAGTGATGATGGAGCGCGACACCGGTCGGTCCAAAGGCTTCGGCTTTGTCGAAATGGGCAGCGATGCCGAGGCGCAAGCTGCCATCAAGGGCATGAATGGCCAATCGATCGGCGGCCGTGGCCTAGTCGTCAATGAGGCGCGCCCGATGGAACCGCGTGCTCCGCGCTCCGGCGGCGGCGGTGGTTACGGCGGCGGCGGCGGGGGTGGCTACGGCGGCGGCCGCGGCGGCTACTAAACTCAATCCGGGGCCTTGACCCCGGTCTTTGTCAGTTCCCAGGGATCGTGCCCCTGTTGGCGCTTCTGCGGTGCTGGTGTTTCTCCCTAGCCCAAGCCCTTGCGCTATTCCAGAAAATCTGCCACATAATTGCCTCGGCGCGATCCTGATCGATTGGCGCCAAGCTTTCGGTGCACAGGTCACTTTCGCGTCTTTACGGTTTATTGAATGCGTTTTCGGGACTCCATCGCTGCCTTTAACTTGCTTGAGGAGTACTGGAATGGGCAGCAAACTGTATGTGGGCAATCTTCCGTACTCGGTTCGCGACAATGATCTGGAGCAGTCGTTTGCCCAGTTTGGTACGGTCACCAGCGCAAAAGTCATGATGGAGCGCGACACCGGTCGAGCCAAGGGATTTGGCTTTGTCGAGATGGGTAGTGAGGCCGAGGCGCAAGCCGCCATCAGTGGCATGAATGGCCAGCCACTCGGCGGTCGAAGCATCGTCGTGAATGAAGCGCGACCGATGGAAGCCCGGCCGCCGCGAGCCGGCAGCAGCTACAGTGGCGGGCGTAGCGGCGGCGGTGCTGGCTATGGTGGTGGCGGTGCTGCTGGCGGCGGAGCCGGCGGCCGCAGCGGAGGTGGCGGCAAAGGGGGATTTCGCAGCCCCTACGGTTCCGGCCCCCGCAGCGGCGGGGGAGGCGGGGGCAGCAACCGCGGCGGCTACTAGGAGGCGCCTAATCGACGCACGACAAATGGCTCCATCCGGGGCCGTTTGTTTTTCTGCCCTGCTGTCGCTGGGTCCGACGCGCTGGAGAGCGGGAGGACTCAAGGCGTTGAGCGCTTGGCTTGGGTCGCTCGACCGGGCGCAAGCAGTTCGATCTTCACCCGGCCACGCATCTCCAGCACCTGGTCCAAGTTGCTGTACTCAAAGGCATCGGCCGACAGGTGATCGCGGCCGCGCTGCAACGTCACCGGAAGATGCGACAGCACGCGTTCGGCATCCAAAAAAGCATGCAGAAACTGGCCCCTAACTTCGATTCGCGCCTGCTCCGTGCCAGTCTTGCCGGCAGCAGCCTCGCGCACCATGACGGCGTCACCGATCAACTGCACTTCACTGCCATCGCCATTGGACAGGGCGCGCTTCGCTGTCGCCGTTGCGGCCTGCCCGGACAGATTGAAGGAGCGGATTTGCGGTTGATCGATTTCGAGAGTGTCCGTATCCGGGTAGTGCCGCAGCTCAACGCCGCGGATCTCACTCTTGATTCGCCCCTTCGCGTCGTACGAGGTCAGCGAGAAGCCGCGCATGAAATAGTCCGGCTCATGGCGCGGCGCGGCGACGCGCCGCTCCTGCAGCAGAGACGGGGTGGTATGCACAAGCCAGTAGGTGCCAAGGGCCAGCAAACCCATCAACAGGACCGGCAGATAGATCGAAACCAGGTCGCCAATCTGGCGCAGCAGGCGCATTAGGCGCTCTCCTCAGCGAGCAGTCTGGCGTAGTGCCCGCCGGCCACAAGCAACAGGTCGGCGAACTCGCGCAGCGCGCCTTCGCCGCCGCGCGCCGCCGTCACATGGTGGGCAAGCGCCCTGACTTCGACATGGGCATTGGCCGGCGCGCCTGAAAAGGCGCAGGCCTGCATGAGACGCAGATCGGGCCAGTCGTCGCCGATCGCTGCCGCGTCGCTCCACTGGAGCCCCAGTTCCTGCAACACCTGCTGCCCAATCAATTGCTTGTTCTCAACGCCGTAGTATGAGTGGGAGATGTCAAGCGCCGCGAGCCTTGCACGCAGCGCCAGGGAGTCGCGCCCGCTGATCACCACCGGCCTGATGTGAGCGCGCTGCAGCAGGTGGATGCCAAAACCGTCGAGCGTATGAAAGCGCTTGATGGTCTCGCCGGCTTCGCCCCCTTGCTGCTGCGGCGCCCGTTCGGTGTAATAGATGCCACCGTCGGTCAGGACGCCGTCCACGTCCAGGAACAGCAGTTTGATCCGCTGCGCCTTGAGCAGCAGTTCGGCCGGGAAAGTCAATGCGGGCCGTTCGATCATTTTTGCTAGATCACTTTGGCGCGCATCAGGTCGTTTGAGTTCAGCGCGCCAAGCAGCGTCCCGTCCTTGTCCACCACGACAACACTGGTGATTCGCTGTTGCTCCATCAGCCTGGCCGCCTCCGCCGCCAGGGCGTTGGGGCCGATCGAATGCGGCCGCAGATGCATCAGATCGGCCGCGCGCCGCTCGCGCGGATCGACGCCGCTCTCGATCAGTCGGCGCAAATCACCGTCGGTGAAAATACCCATGACCCGCTGCTGCGCGTCAACGACGATGGCCGCGCCGAGGCCTTTCGCGCTCATTTCGCGCATCACTTCGCTGAAACCCGCGCTGGGCAGGACCCTTGGCAGATTGGCGCCCTGGCGCATTACGTCTGACACATGGGTCAACAGCTTTCTGCCCAGCGCGCCGCCAGGATGGGAACGGGCAAAATCTCGCTCGCTAAAGCCGCGCGCGTCGAGCAGGGCGACGGCGAGCGCGTCACCCAGAGCCATTTGCGCGGTGGTGCTTGAGGTGGGCGCCAGGTTCAGCGGACAGGCTTCCTTCTCGACGCCGCTGTTCAGGGTTTCGTCGGCCAGCCGCCCCAGCGATGACTCGGCATTCCCGGTCATGACCACCAGCGGAACACCCTGGCGCTTGAGCACCGGCATGATCGCCAGCAACTCGTCGCTTTCACCCGAGTTCGATATGGCCAGTACCAGATCAATTGGCTTGATCATGCCCAGGTCGCCATGGCTGGCTTCGGCTGGATGAACAAACATGGCCGCCGTCCCGGTCGAGGACAGGGTGGCCGCGATCTTGCGCGCGACATGGCCACTTTTTCCCATCCCCATGACCACGACACGGCCGCGGACCTCCAGCATCATGCCGACAATCCGCGCAAATCCTTGACCGATGCTCGACTTCAGTCCAAGGATGGCTGAGGCTTCCAGATCCAGGGTCTGACAGGCCAGCGCTACCGAGCGCGCACCGTCCGCGTCAGATGGAGCTTTTTCACTCGATGGCATGGGTCGATTCTATCGGTCGCTCCGAGCCCCATTCGAGGCAGAAGCCGACTTGCTAGCATTGGGTCATGACCGCGCTCGAGCTCGTCCTGATGTATCTGTTGGCTGCGGTGCTGGGCGTCGTGGTCTGCCGCTCATTGCGGGTCCCGCCGATGCTGGGCTACCTGGTGGTTGGCGTCATCATCGGTCCGAATGCCCTGGCCTTGGCGCAAAATTCCGAGAGCGTTCGCTACCTGGCCGAGTTCGGCGTGGTGTTCCTGATGTTTGTCATTGGGCTGGAGTTCAGCCTGCCCAAGCTGCGCGCAATGCGGCGTCATGTCTTCGGCTTGGGTCTGCTGCAGGTGTCCTTGACCATCATCCTGGTCACAGGAGCGTCGCTTGTCCTCGCCGCGCTGGTTCCACAACATTGGAACATGTCCTGGAAAACGGCATTGGCTCTGTCGGGCGCCCTGGCCATGAGTTCGACCGCGATCGTCGTCAAGCTGATGTCTGAGCGCATCGAGTTGGAAAGCGAGCACGGCAAACGTGTCATGGGCGTGCTGTTGTTTCAGGATCTGGCGGTGGTGCCACTGCTGGTGCTGATTCCAGCCCTCGGCAGTTCCCCCGAGACGCTGCTCACGCAACTGGCCATCGCCGCGCTCAAGGCGGCGGCGCTACTCACCGTCTTATTGGTCGGCGGCCAGTGGGTCATGCGCCGCTGGCTGACCATCGTTGCGCGGCGCAAGAGTGAGGAATTGTTTGTGCTGAATCTGCTGATGGTCACGCTGGGACTGGCCTGGCTGACCGAACTGGCCGGATTGAGTCTGGCGCTGGGCGCATTCGTTGCCGGCATGCTGGTGTCGGAGACTGAGTACAAGCATCAGGTTGAAACCGATATCCGGCCATTTCATGACGTGTTGCTTGGCCTGTTTTTCATCACCGTTGGCATGGCGCTGGATTGGCGCTTCGTGCTGGAGCGCTGGCCGCTCGTTTTGTTGCTGGTGGTGGTTCCAGTGCTTTTCAAGCTCGGCGTCGTGACGCTGCTCGCCTGGTGGCTTGGCACACCGACCGGGACATCCCTGCGGGTCGGGCTTTATCTGGCGCAGGCTGGCGAATTCGGTTTTGTGCTGCTGGCACTGGGTCACCAGCACGGCCTGATCTCGCAGGAGCTGCTGAACCCGATTCTGGCCAGCATGATCCTGTCGATGCTGGCGACGCCCTTCATCATCCTGTACAGCAACCGCATTGTGATGAAGCTGGTCAGCAGCGAATGGCTGCAACAGTCGTTGCAAATGACCACCATTGCCAGAAAATCGATCAACGCCAGCCAGCACGTCATCATTTGCGGCTACGGCCGCTGCGGACAGAATCTCGCGCGCATGTTGGACAAGGAGTCGATTCCCTACATGGCGCTGGATCTGGACCCAGACCGTGTCCGCCAAGCCGCGGCCGCCGGAGATTCGGTTGTGTTTGGCGACGCCGGCCGACTGCAGGCTTTGATGGCTTCCGGCCTGGCGCGCGCCAGCGCCGTCGTCATCACCTACCTGGATCTGCCCGGCGCACTCAAGGTGCTGGCCCATACGAGGGCTCATGCGCCGCAGATACCGGTGATCGTGCGAACGCAGGACGACCACGACCTTGAGCGATTGCGCGCGGCAGGCGCCACGGAGGTGGTCCCGGAAGCCATCGAAGGCTCGCTGATGCTTGCAAGTCACGCACTTGCGCTGGTGGGAGTTCCCATGCGCCGGGTGATACGCATCGTGCAGGACCAGCGCGACATGCGCTACAGCATGCTGCGGGGCTACTTTCACGGCGCCGACGACGACACCTTTGACGAAATGGATCAGGAACGCCTCGCCAGCGTCACATTGCCCCCGGGTGCGGATTGCATCGACACACCGCTGGCGCTGCTGGCGCTGCATGCTGTTGGCGTGAAAGTGGTTAGCCTGCGTCGGCGACAAGGCCAAACCGTGGCGACCGAATCTGCCCGGTTAGAGGACGGTGACACCTTGGTCTTGTCCGGCCGATCCGAAGCGCTGGCCATAGCCGAAGAGATGCTGCTGCGCTCCTGAGCGCAGAATCAGCAACCCGCCAACCTTGGACCTGCCCATGTCACAAGCCCCCTCCGTGTTCGACACCGGCCAGTACCTGCGCGACCATATCCGCACGATTGCCGACTGGCCCGCGCCGGGCGTTCAGTTCCGCGACATCACGCCACTGCTGCAGGATCCCAAGGTGTTCCGGGTGCTGATCGATGCCTTTGTGCACCGCTACATGGACCCGGCCCTGCGGCCCGACGTGGTGGCCGGGCTGGACGCGCGCGGATTCATCATCGGCGCCGTTCTTGCCTACGAGCTGAATATCGGTTTTGTGCCGATCCGCAAGAGCGGGAAACTCCCCTTCACCACCGTGGCGGAAACCTACGAGCTTGAGTACGGAAGTGCCACCGTCGAGTTGCATACCGATGCCGTCAAGCCAGCGGATCGGGTGTTGCTGGTGGACGATTTGATTGCCACCGGGGGCACCATGATGGCCGGCAAGCGGCTTCTCGAAAGACTGGGCGCCACTGTGATGGAGGGGGCGGCCATCGTCGCGCTCCCGGAGTTGGGCGGCTTGGACAAACTCAAGGCGTCCGGTTTGCCGCTGTTCACGCTGCTGCATTTCGGCGGGCACTGAGAAGCGCCAACGCCGCGCTGGATGCTCGATCTGGAGGGCTCAAGTGACGGCGATTCGGCGTCGCTGATGCGCCAGCCTGATCGAGACCAGGGCGCCCAGCCGCAAGGCAATCTCCAAGGCCATTGCGGGCTGTCGATTCGATAGCTCAACGAAACGCGACGGCAGCAGCGCCCATACCCTGCTCGGCGCCCCGGCTTGCACGGTCGCCTGGCGTGGCTGGTGGGTGAAGAACGCGCCCTCTCCAACGGCCGAGCCCGGACCCACCAGAGCGAGGTGAATCTTCCTGTCTTCGTCCTGGAAATGCACGCTCAACGAACCACTTTCAATGAAATAGAGTGTCCGGTCCCTCGCTCCCTGGGCAATCAGAATCTGGCCGGCGGCCAAGGCCATGGGCTGCAAGTAAGCCGCCAGGATGCCCCACTGTTCTGGCGCCAACTTGAGACAAAGGCCATCCGCGGTCGTTGGCTGGTTCAAGGCAGCAACGAGATCCTGAAATTGAAAGCAATGGTTTCGCGGCAAGGCGGCGTTCATGGCAGCGACCGGGACTAATCAGGTGCCCAATGTAGCGCGGGCAAAGCATGACCGCAAGGTGCTCTTACATGAGCTTACAACTTCCGGCCATTGCCAGTCGAGTGATGCGCCGCCGATCGCGTGCCTTGCGCGCCGGGACCGACCCTACTTGCCAATACAAAAACTGGAGAAGATGACACCGAGCAAATCATCGGAACTGAAAGCCCCGGTAATTTCGCCAAGCGCCATCTGTGCCAGCCGCAACTCCTCGGCCAGCAGTTCCAGTTGCGGCGCCGGGCAATGCAGATGCCCGGCGGCAAGGTCCAGACATTGTTCGACCCGCCGCAGCGCCTGCAGATGCCGGTCACGCGCCATGAACAGTCCCTCGGCATTGCCTTGCCAGCCCACCAGGCGCAACAGGGCTTGCCGAAGTTGTGGCAAACCGGAACCGGTCTTGGCCGAAATGCTGATGCCGTCGCGACAACGCGTCGAAGAATCAACCTGCTGCAAGCCCGAATCAATTGGCGGCACAAGGTCGAGTTTGTTCCAGACGTCCAGGACCGGCACACGTGGCGGAATCGACCGCGCCAGGGTGGCCGCAATCTGCTGCTCGGCCTGCTGGTAGGTTGATTCATTGTCTCGAGTCAGATCGTGCAGGAACAGAACGACATCGGCGCCGGCTATCTCTCCCCAGGCACGCTGCACGCCGATTCTCTCGACCTCTTCTTCGGTCTCGCGCAGTCCGGCGGTGTCGATGACATGCAGCGGCACGCCATCAATCTGAATCGTTTCCTGCACCTTGTCCCTGGTCGTTCCGGCAACGGATGTCACGATCGCCAGCTCGGCCCCGGCCAGCGCGTTCAGCAGCGAACTCTTCCCCGCATTGGGTTGGCCAGCGATCACCACCTTGATTCCTTCGCGCAGCAGCGCACCCTGGCGCGACCGCTCCAGCAGCGCGGCCAGGTCTTGCTGCAGCGCGCGCAGCTGGCCTTTAGCATCCACGCGGTCCAGGAATTCGATGTCTTCTTCCGGGAAATCAAGGGTCGCTTCGACCAGCACGCGAAATCGCGTCAGCCCGTCGAGCAAGCGAGCAACCTCGCCCGAGAACGCGCCGGAAAGCGAGCGTGTGGCGCTGCGCGCCGCAGCTTCCGTGCTGGCGTCAATCAGATCGGCCACCGATTCGGCCTGGGCCAGGTCCATCTTGTCATTGAGAAAGGCCCGCTCGGTGAACTCTCCGGGCCGCGCCAGTCGCAAGCGCGGAAGAACGGGCAAGCCGGTCGCCAGATCGGGTGTTTGCGCGACCTCCAGACAGCGTCGTAGCAGCATCTGCAACACGACCGGACCGCCATGGGCCTGCAATTCAAGTACGTCCTCGCCGGTAAAAGAATGCGGCGCCGGAAAATAGATGGCCAGTCCATAGTCAATGGCCTCTCCGAGCGCATCGGGAAACACTAGGTAACTGGCCTCGCGCGGCCTGAGACGCCGCCCCAGCAACGCAGTGACCAGTTGCTCGATACCCATTCCCGACAGGCGGACAATTCCGATGGCCGCGCGACCCGGCGCGGTGGCAATGGCAAGAATCGGGTCGGTTGGGGCCGGAGCCATGTCTAGCTGCGGAATGAAGAAAAACTGTCCAGCGGGTTCGCCTGGCACCGCCCTGCTCGGCGCACTGGCGTCGCCGGCAAACAGCCTATTTTCCGATCACACCAAGGCGCTTGTTGATCATCCATTGCTGGGCAATCGAAAGGATATTGTTGGTGATCCAGTACAGCACCAACCCGGACGGAAAGAAGAAAAACATGACACTGAATATCAAGGGCATGTACCACATCAGTTTGGCCTGCATCGGGTCCGGCGGTTTTGGATTGAGCCAGGTCTGCAGCATGGTGGTCGCCGTCATCAGCACCGGCAGGATGAACCAAGGATCGGGAGCCGACAGGTCATGGATCCAGAGCACCCAGGGCGCGTTGCGCATCTCGACGCTGGACAGCAGCACCCAGTAAAGGGCAATGAAGACGGGAATCTGGACCAGGATCGGGAAGCAACCGCCCATCGGGTTGACCTTTTCTTCGCGGTAGATACGCATCATCTCCTGCTGCATCTGCTGCGGCTTGTCCTTCAGCCGCTCCCGCATTTCCATGATTCTCGGGTTGATCGCCTTCATCTTGGCCATGCTGCGATAGGCCTGCGCATTGAGCCAGTAAAAGGCGATCTTGAGCAGCACCACCAGCGCCATAATCGCCCAACCCCAGTTCTGCAGGAAACCAAAAAGCTTGTCGAGCAGCCAGTACAGGGGCTTGGCAAGAATGGTCAACCAGCCATAGTCCTTCACCAACTCCAATCCGGTTGCCAACTCCTCGAGCTTCTTTTCTTCCTGTGGGCCGACATAAAGGCGGGATTCATGGCTTTTGCTTTCACCCGGGGCCACACTGCCCAGGCCGGTGATCATGCCAACCGCGTACAGGCCGTTATCTATTCTGCGCATGAATACTTCGCGCGGCGTCTTCTCGGCCAACAACCAGGCGCTGGCAAAGTAGTGCTGAACCATCGCGACGTAGCCGTCCTCGGTCTTGCTTTCAAACGTTGCCTTGCCCTTTTCGATGTCGCTGAACTCGATCTTCTGAAATTTCTTGGCCTCGGTGTAAACGGCCGGGCCTGTGAAGGTGAAATAAAACGCTGATTCCCCTTTTGGCGGGGTTCCATCGCGCACCAGTTGCAGGTAGATCTGCGGCGCGACCGCGGCGTTTCCCCGGTTGATGATTTCATGCTTGACGGCGATATCGTAGGCGCCTCGCCTGAGCGTCAGCGTCTTTACCAACTTGACGCCATCGAGTTCCGGCGACTCGAACCTGACCCTGAGCTCGCTGGCGCCTGCTTGCAGTTCGGTATCACCTACAAGAGTCATGCTCGTGTTGTGATTCGGAAAGCTTCCGCCGATCAAGCCCGTTTGCGCAAAATATTTTCGCTCGGCGGACCGATCCAGCAGGACAAAGTTGCGTGTCTTGTCGTTCAGGTCAAGATGCTTGAGGAATTCGGCCCGAACGATCGAAGCGCCGGTCAGGTCAATGCTGAGCTTAAGAACGTCGGTGCTGAGGACGACAACCGGAGCATTCTGCTGGGCTGGCGCGCCAGAGCCAGACGGGAGCCCGGGCGCGACCGGCGCTGACGCGCTGCCGGCAAGCGCCGCGCTGGGCCGCGGGACGCCCGTCCCGGCATCCTTTTTCTCTGCCATGGGCTGGCTGCTGGCCGGCGCCGCTGACGTTGGAAAAAAGGTTGCCGGTTTGCCGTTGTGGATCTGCCACTTGTCCCATAGCAACACCGAAGAAAACGCAAAAACCACCCAAAGGATGGTGCGACGAATGTCGTTCATAGGGAAGTCTTTGATTGCTGGCGGGTTCCGCCCTGCGGCGCAGCCATGAGTCGGGAGAAAGGTTTGTCGGGAACCGGATCATGTCCGCCGTCGCACCAGGGATGGCAGCGCATCAGACGGGTGAACGTAAGGTAGCTTCCGGCCACCGCGCCGTGTTGTTCGAGCGCCCGCAGTGAGTAGGCCGAGCAGGTTGGCTCGAAGCGGCAACCTGAACCCAGCCAATGACGGAAGAATAGCCGGTAGCCTTTGACGCACAGGATCAACAGGTCGCGAATCATGCGGCTGCTCCATTGGCCAGCGCGATCGCCGCATGTCGGAACAACAAGCGCAGTTCTTCGGCTGCCGCCTGCCGAAGCAGGCCGGAAGCCGCGCTGACAAACCGGGCATGGTCAAACTCTACGCGCAGTCGCACCAGATGGGCGGCGTGCGGAAGAAGGTGCTCCTGAGTTTTGCTCACTTGATAGATCTGCCGTTTCAGCAGGTTTCGGGTCACTGCCCTGCGGGCCCAACGCTTCGGTACAAGGGCCCCGACCCAAACGCCTCCAGTCAGGAACAGTGGCGCAGCCACCGGGTTACTGGCTTCGGTTGATCGACCGGCCTCCGCTGTATCGAACCTTCGCCGATGCAGGACAAAGTGCGTGGTTCGGGCAACGACCGGGGACGCCAGCACTGCCTGAAACTGGGCCCACGTCTTAAGTCGTTGCACGTCACCGGCACCAAACCCCGGGGCCAGGCCCGCGGTCAGACAGCCAGGCGTTTGCGCCCCTTGGCGCGCCGAGCGTTGATCACGGCACGACCGCCTCGCGTCTTCATGCGAACCAGGAATCCATGGGTTCGGGCCCGCCTGATTTTTGAAGGCTGGTAGGTGCGTTTCATTTGAAAACTTTCGAAAATTCGGACCAACTACCCCGAAGGCTTTTCAGGGAAACCCGCAATTATCGCAAAGAACGGCAGCCCCGGCAAATGCTATGCTAGCCGGGCGTCCTTTGTCTATTCCGCTTGTGTGGCAAGCACCTTTGGCGGCCTTTGTCAAGACTGTGGATAAATTCTTGATAATCTACAATCCAGAGCACAAAGTATACTGAATATCCACAGAGCAAGAAGCGAGCGATGAACGAGGGATTGGAGACTGGGCGAGACTACTCCACAGCACTGGATGCCGGCCAAGCGCTGTGGCAGGGATGTGTTGACCAGCTTGCTCAGGAGTTGCCTGAGCAGCAGTTCAATACCTGGATCAAACCGCTGTTCGCGACCGTTTCCGACGATCTGAGCCGGTGTACGATCGTTGTTGCCAACCGCTTCAAGATGGACTGGATTCGAACCCAGTACGCGACCAGGATCGCCGTACTTCTGGAACTAATGTATGGCCAACCGATCAAGCTTGAGTTAGTGCTTGCTTCCAGAGATGGGGCTGTTCGATCTTCGTCATTCCGAGCTGATTCGACTTTTGCCAGCGACGTTGAATCGGTCGGTCTTAACGGTGGAAACAGTTCGAATGGACACAAGAACCGGCTCAACTCGCTGCTCACTTTTGGCAACCTGGTCGAAGGTTCGGCGAATCGGATGGCGCGCGCGGCTGCCATGCACGTCGCCGGAATGCCGGGGCAACTCTACAACCCACTTTTCATCTACGGCGGTGTCGGACTTGGCAAGACCCATCTGATGCACGCGGTCGGAAATCAGCTGCTTGCTGATCGGCCGCAAGCCAGGATCTTGTACATCCACGCCGAGCAGTTCGTCTCCGATGTGGTCAAGGCTTACCAGCGCAAGACCTTTGACGAGTTCAAGGAGCGTTATCACTCGCTGGACTTGTTGCTGATTGACGATGTGCAATTTTTTGCCAACAAGGACCGTACCCAGGAGGAATTTTTCAACGCCTTCGAGGCCTTGCTGGCGCGCAAATCGCACATTGTGATGACCAGCGACACCTATCCCAAGGGTTTGCCGGATATCCACGAGCGGCTGGTTTCGCGATTTGACTCAGGGTTGACCGTGGCTATCGAGCCGCCCGAGCTTGAGATGCGAGTAGCGATCCTCATCAACAAGGCGCGCGCCGAAGACTCGGAGATGCCAGAAGAGGTTGCTTTTTTTGTTGCCAAGAACGTGCGCTCCAACGTGCGCGAACTTGAAGGTGCGCTGCGCAAGATACTGGCCTACTCGCGCTTCAACCAGAAGGATATTTCCATCCTGCTGGCGCGTGAGGCGCTGCGCGACCTGCTATCGATTCAGAATCGGCAGATTTCGGTAGAGAACATTCAAAAGACCGTTGCTGACTATTACAAGATCAAAGTGGCCGACATGTACTCGAAGAAGCGCCCAGCCTCGATTGCTCGACCACGGCAGATTGCCATGTACCTGGCCAAGGAATTGACACAAAAGAGCCTGCCGGAAATTGGTGAACTCTTTGGCGGCAGGGACCACACCACGGTACTGCACGCGGTTCGCAAGATTTCGGGGGAACGCCAACAGCTTACCGATCTGAACCAGCAGTTGCATGTTCTGGAACAAACGCTCAAGGGCTAGCAGGCTTCACCATGCGCGCTGACAACGCTGGGGATAGTTTCCGCATAACACGAGCTTTACCCACAGGCCTTGAGAAAAGTTTCAAGTTATGCAGTGCTGAGCGGTCCATTCCAGGCTTCTACCCACAGCCTGCAAGAACTGACAAGTGCTTGATAAAAAAGCGGAAAATGGCGCTGTCCACAGAAGACCGCGTCCCTTACCTACTACTACTAGTTTAAATTACAGAAAAGAAATAAGAGGATGACATGATTGTTTTCAAGGAAACCCAGGAAAAGGTGTTGTCGGCGGTGCAGTCGGTGGCCGGGATCGTGGAGCGTCGCCATACCTTACCTATCCTTGCCAATGTGCTGATCAGGAAAACCGGCTCCAGCGTGAACCTGACCACCAGTGACCTCGAAATCCAGATCCTGACGACGGCTGAACTAGGCGGCGATGACAACAACTTTGCGACCACGGTGGGTGCACGCAAGCTGATCGATATCCTGCGCTCCATGCCCGCCGACCAAGTGGTTTCGATGGAGACCAGCCAGAGCAAGCTGGTTCTCAAAGGAGGCAAGAGCAGGTTCACGCTGCAAACGCTCCCGGCTGAGGACTTTCCTCTGGTCCAGGAGTCGCCAAGTTATGGACCGAAATTCAGCGTCCCGCAAAAGACCCTTCGGGAGTTGCTGAACCAGGTGGCTTTTGCGATGGCGGTGCACGATATTCGCTACTACCTGAACGGCATCCTGTTCGTGGCCGAGGGCAAGCAACTAAGCCTGGTGGCGACCGATGGTCATCGCCTGGCATTTGCTTCAGCGACTTTGGATAACGAAGTACCGCGGCAGGAAGTGATTCTGCCGCGCAAGACAGTGATTGAGATGCAGCGCTTGCTGAGCGACACCGACGCTGCCATCGGCATGCAGTTTGCGAGCAATCAAGCAAAGTTCAGCTTTTCTGGCATGGAGTTTGTCACCAAGCTGGTCGAGGGCAAGTTCCCCGACTACAACCGGGTCATACCAAAAAATCACAAGAACCACGTCACTTTGGGGCGCACCGCCTTGCTGGCGTCCCTGCAGCGTGCCGCCATTCTTACCAGTGACAAGTTCAAGGGTGTGCGGCTGAATCTGGAGCCTGGGATCTTGCGTGTGGCGTCGAACAATGCCGAGCAGGAGGAGGCGGTGGACGAACTCGACATCGACTATACCGGCGACGCGATAGAAATCGGCTTCAACGTGACCTACCTGATCGATGCCTTGGGCAACATGCATCAGGATATGGTGAAGGTTGAACTGACCGACTCCAACAGTTCGGCATTGTTGACGGTGCCGGACAACCCCAGTTTCAAGTACGTTGTGATGCCGATGCGGATTTAGCCGCGCTTGGGCGACAACGCAGACCGCCGGGCCAGCAACCCGCTCAGTTGCGCCGATCCAGTCACAGATAAGTTAGCAGGAACCTGGCCATGACGGGCCGGACAGGTAGGACATGAACGAAGACAACAAGCCGGAAGGAAACGTCAACTTGGGCGTTTCGGGCGAGGCCAGCTCCAACTATCAACCCACCATCGATGCCCATCAGGAGGGCGCGAGCGAGGGCTATGGGGAAAGCGACATTCAGATTCTTGAAGGCCTGGAAGCGGTGCGCAAGCGCCCGGGCATGTACGTTGGGGACACCTCGGACGGAACCGGACTGCACCATTTGGTCTTCGAAGTGGTCGACAACTCGATCGACGAGTCGCTGGCCGGGCATTGTGATGACATCGTCGTGACCATCCACCTGGACAACTCGATCAGTGTGGCCGACAACGGGCGCGGAATTCCCACCGGCGTCAAGCTCGATGACAAACACGAACCCAAGCGTTCGGCGGCCGAAATAGCGCTGACTGAACTGCACGCGGGCGGCAAGTTCAACCAGAACAGCTACAAGGTCTCAGGCGGCCTGCACGGCGTTGGCGTGAGTTGCGTCAACGCTCTTAGCCGCTGGCTGCGCCTGACGGTGCGGCGTGACGGCAAGATGCACAACATCGAGTTTGCCCGCGGGGTGGTGCAGAACCGCCTGGTTGAATCCTTGGATGGTGTTGCGATATCGCCGATGAAGGTGATGGGGCCGACCGAGAAACGCGGCACTGAGGTGCACTTTCTGCCTGACACCGAGATCTTTCAGCAAAACAACGACTTCCATTATGAAATCCTCAGCAAGCGTTTGCGTGAGCTGAGTTACCTGAACAATGGCGTCAGCATCCGTCTGCTCGACGAACGATCGGGCAAGGAAGACAACTATGCCGGCGCCGGCGGTGTCAAGGGCTTTGTTGATTTCATCAACAAAGGCAAGCAGGTGCTGCACCCCAATGTGTTTCACGCCACCGGCGACCGGCAAAGCGATCAGGACAGCAACATTGGCGTGGAAGTCGCCATGCAGTGGAACAGTGGCTACAACGAACAGGTGCTTTGCTTCACCAACAACATACCGCAGCGCGACGGCGGTACGCATCTGACCGGTCTGCGCGCCGCGATGACCAGAGTCATCAACAAGTACATCGAAGAAAACGAGATGGCCAAGAAGGCCAAGGTGGAGGTCGCCGGCGACGACATGCGCGAGGGTCTATGCTGCGTACTGAGCGTCAAGGTGCCCGAGCCGAAGTTCTCCAGTCAAACCAAGGACAAGCTGGTCAGCAGCGAAGTGCGGGGTCCAGTGGAGGACATCGTTAGCCGCCTGCTGTCCGACTATTTGCTGGAGCGACCGAACGACGCGCGGATCATCTGCGGCAAGATCGTCGACGCGGCGCGCGCGCGCGAGGCGGCACGCAAGGCGCGCGAGATGACCCGGCGCAAGGGTGTGCTGGACGGCATGGGACTGCCCGGCAAGCTGGCTGACTGCCAGGAAAAGGACCCGGCGCTGTGCGAGATCTACATCGTCGAGGGTGACTCTGCGGGCGGCAGCGCCAAGCAGGGGCGGGACCGCAAGTTCCAGGCCATCCTGCCACTGCGCGGCAAGATCCTGAACGTCGAGAAGGCACGCTATGAAAAGCTGCTCAGCAGCAATGAGATCCTGACGCTGATCACGGCGCTAGGCACTGGCATTGGCAACGCAGGCGGAAGTGGCGGCAACGACGACTTCAACATCGCCAAGCTGCGCTACCACCGCATCATCATCATGACCGACGCCGACGTGGATGGCGCGCACATCCGCACCCTGCTGCTGACGTTTTTCTACCGCCAGATGCCCGAGCTGGTGGAGCGGGGTCATATCTACATTGCGCAGCCGCCGCTGTACAAGGTGAAGGCCGGCAAGGAAGAGCTGTACTTGAAAGACGCCTCGGCGCTGGACAGTTTCCTGTTACGCATCGCGCTCAAGGATGCTGCAGTGTTCACCGGCGCCGCCCCCGGTGGCGGACCTGGCATCACCATCAGCGGAGATACATTGGGAGAACTGGCGCGCAAGCATCAACTTGCCCAATCGGTGATCGCGCGTCTGGGAAATTTCATGGATGCAGTAGCCCTGCGTGCCATCGCCGATGGCGTGAGTATCCGGCTCGACACGGTGGCCGAAGCCGAAGCCTCGGCCATTGCGTTGCAGGCTAAGTTGCGCGAACTTGACGCGGCGGGTAGCGCGGCCGAGGTTGCGGGCGAATTCGATGTGCGCAGCGACAAGCCTGTCCTGCGAATCAGCCGGAGGCATCACGGCAACATCCGCAGCAGCATCCTGACCCAGGACTTTGTGCATGGCGCCGATTACGCAGTACTGGCCGAGGCGGCCAACACCTTTAGGGGATTACTGGGTGAAGGCGCAAAGGTCATGCGCGGTGAAGGCGACAAACAGAAACAGGAAAAAGCAAGCGACTTTCGCCAGGCGATGCGCTGGCTGATCGACCAGGCGGAGAACGCCACCAGCCGCCAGCGCTATAAGGGTCTTGGCGAGATGAATCCGGGGCAATTGTGGGAGACCACCATGGACCCAACCGTACGCCGCCTGCTCAGGGTGCAGATCGACGACGCCATTGAAGCCGACCGGGTTTTCACGATGCTCATGGGCGACGAGGTCGAGCCCAGGCGTGACTTCATCGAGGCCAATGCGCTGAGGGCGGCGAACATCGATGTCTAGGGACATGGGCTGGGATCCTCTTCCCTGAACCACGATTCCGGCCGCGCGAAAATCTCCCCATGACTCCGCATGTCCGCACGCCCGTCCAAGCGCTTCGAACGCACGACACCACGCGCATTGACGACATCCGCATCAGTGCGGTGCGGCCACTAATCACACCGGCGCTGCTGCAGGAGTGGCTGCCCGCGCCGGACGCGGCAGTGGCGCTGGTGGAGAGCAGTCGCGCGGCCATCTCGAGGCTTCTGCATGGCGCAGATGACCGGCTGCTGGTGGTGGTGGGCCCATGCTCGATCCACGACCACGACCAGGCAGTGGCTTATGCGCGCGAGCTCAAGGCGCAGGCCGATGCTCTGGCGCAGGACCTGCTGCTGGTGATGCGGGTTTATTTCGAGAAGCCGCGCACCACGCTGGGCTGGAAGGGCTACATCAACGACCCGCACCTGGATGGCAGCTTCGCCATCAACGAGGGGCTGGAGCTGGCGCGCAAGCTGCTGTTGGACCTGCTGGCAATGGGTCTGCCGGTGGGCACCGAATTTCTGGACCTGCTGAGTCCGCAGTTCATCAGTGACCTGGTGAGTTGGGGTGCCATTGGCGCGCGTACCACCGAGAGCCAGAGTCATCGCCAGTTGGCGTCGGGCTTGTCCTGTCCGGTGGGATTCAAGAACGGTACCGATGGTGGTGTGAAGGTGGCGGCCGATGCTGTTTCAGCCGCGCGCGCGACACACGCCTTTCTGGGTTTGACCAAGATGGGACAAGCAGCGATTTTCGAAACGCGCGGCAATGACGACAGCCACGTCATCCTGCGCGGCGGCAGGCACCCCAATTACCGCAGCGCCGATGTCGCAGCCGCCTGCGCGCTGCTGCAACAGGCCGGCCTGCGCGAGCAGGTGATGGTGGACGTGTCGCACGCGAACAGCGGCAAGCAGCATCGGCGGCAGATCGACGTCGTGGCCGATCTGGCAGCGCAACTGGCGGCGGGCGAGAGGCGCATCATCGGAGTGATGATCGAAAGCAATCTTGAGGAAGGCCGGCAGGATATCGTTGCCGGGCAAGCGTTGCGCTATGGCGTTTCAGTCACCGACGCCTGCATCAGCATGGCGCAGACGGTACCGGTTTTGCAGGGCTTGGCCAGGGCCGTTCAAGCCAGGCGCCGGGCGGCGTCCTAGCGCGATGGCGGGCGGCGCATGGGAGCCGGGCCGCGGGTTTCCAGGTGGCGAAACTTGATGCGCCCCTTGCTCAGGTCATAAGGCGAGAGCTCGAGCGAGACCTTGTCGCCTGCAAGAATGCGAATGTGATTCTTCCGCATCTTGCCAGCGGAGTAGGCCACCAACTTGTGCCCGTTGTCGAGCGTGACGCGAAAACGGGTGTCAGGCAACACCTCGTTCACAACGCCCATCATTTCAATCAACTCTTCCTTGGCCATGGTTCAGTTCTTAACGGATTCAGTCGGCGCAGCAGGCCGGAACAGGGCAATGTAACACAAGGCGAGCGGCAAGACGCGGATCAGGGGTACAGTGCGCCCGATGCGGTTGTTCCTCAAATCCCTGGCGTTGCTGCTGGCCGGGTTGGTTTTCTTTCTGCTGGCGGGTATTGTCGCGACCTGGGAGCCGGACCGGCCGGTCGAGGCCTTGCAGGCGCGCTGGGCCCAGGCTCCTTCGCGCTTTGTTGCGGTGCTGGGGATGCAGGTGCATCTGCGCGACGAAGGCCCGGCCGCTGACCCGCTACCCATCGTTCTGTTGCATGGCACCTCGGCCAGTCTGCACACCTGGAGCGGCTGGGCCGCCGCCCTGCGTGGGCAGCGGCGCGTCATTCGCTTTGACCTGCCAGGATTCGGTCTGACCGGGCCGCGCGCGGACGGCAACTATTCGATCGCCGCCTATGTGCATTTTGTCAGCGCGACACTTGATGCGCTGGGCGTGCAGCGTTTTGTGTTGACCGGCAACTCGCTTGGCGGAGAGATCGCCTGGGCCACCGCGCTGGCGCTGCCGCAGCGGGTCGAGCGCCTGATTCTGATCGATGCTGCCGGCTATCCGCTGGACTCGGCCAATGCGCCAGTTTCAGTGCCAATCGGCTTTCGGCTCGCTCGGTTGCCTTGGCTGGCGCCCCTGTTTCGGAACATTCTGCCCCGGGGCGTCATCGATGCCAGTCTGCGCAATGTCTACGGCGACCCGTCAAGGGTGACGCCCGAGCTGGTGGATTTGTACTGGGAGATGGCTTTGCGCCAGGGCAATCGGCGTGCGCTGGGCCAGCGCATGGCCATGGTGACGAAGGTCGAGCCAGAACGAATCCGGCAGGTCCAGGTGCCGACCCTGATTCTCTGGGGCGGGCGCGACCGATTGTTGCCACTTGAGTTCGGCCAGCGCTTCGCGCGTGACATAGCCGGCTCCCGGCTGCTGGTGTTTGATGCCCTTGGCCATGTGCCCCAGGAGGAGGACCCGGCGGCGACGCTGGCGGCTGTGCGAGACTTCTTGCGCGTGGCCCCCTGATCCGGGACGGCACGCGCAGTCAAGAGCCCTGAACGCCAATACGAAAGACTTTTCATGACGATGCTGATTGTTGGTTTGCTGTTGTTCCTGGGTGTGCATTCAGTGCGCATCGTGGCGAACGACTGGCGCAGCGCGCAAGTGGCGCGCCTGGGTGAGGCGCGCTGGAAGGCGCTGTACTCGGTGGCATCGATCGCCGGGTTTGTGCTGCTGGTCTGGGGCTACGCTCTGGCGCGAGCGGAACCGCTGCTGCTATGGAGTCCGCCGCGCGCCATGAGCCACCTGGCCATGCTGCTGATGCTGCTGTCCTTCGTCCTGCTGGCGGCGGCCTATGTGCCACGTAACCTGTTCAAGGCCAGGTTGGGTCATCCCATGATGCTGGGCGTGAAAACCTGGGCGATTGCGCACCTTCTTGCCAACGGCAACCTGGCCGATGGGGTTCTGTTTGGCGCGTTTCTGCTCTGGGCGGTGGCCGGTTTTCAGGCAGCACGCAGGCGCGATCGGGCTGCTGGCACCAGCTATCCGGCGGCAACCGCGGCTGGCAGCACGACCACGGTGCTGCTCGGTGCGCTGGCCTGGGCTGCCTTCGCGTTCTGGCTGCACAAGCCGCTGATTGGGGTGGCGCCACTGGGCTGACAGCGTGGCCTGCCCGGCGCGTCATCAACCCACCCGCAATCGATACTTCAAGCCACCGCAACCTGGAGTTCCATATGCCGCGTCCTGTCCTCGACGAAGCCAACATCCACTCGGCGATCCGCGAAAAGATCAGCCGTAACCAGCAGGCCATCCTGGGCGAGGTGATCGCCGCGCTGGCCGCGCATGCGGTTGTGGTGGTTGGAATGCGGCAAAACCCGTTTCCGAAAAAGGCGCGCAAGGCTCTGGCCGATGCTGGCATAGACCACCACTACATCGAGTACGGCAGCTACTTCGGCATGTGGCGGCAACGCCTGACGCTGAAAATGTGGACCGGATGGCCGACCATTCCGATGGTGTTTGTCAAAGGCGTTCTGGTCGGCGGCGCCGGGGACCTGCAAAGGCTGATTGACAGTGGCGAGTTGAAAAAAACGCTCGCCTGAGGCTGACGCGGGCCTGCGCCGCGCCGAAGCGCTTTCAAGCCAGGCGGCCGGCCTGGAAGTCTTGCACCGCGGCGCTCAATTCGTCCTGTGTGTTCATCACGAACGGGCCATGCTGGGCGATGGGTTCGCGCAGCGGCTGACCCGCCAGCAGCAGCAGGCGCGCGTCGCCGCCATTGCTGGCTGGCGCGCTGACGGTGACACCGTCGGTCGATCCGTCATTGCGCAGGATCGCCATGCGATTGAGCGGCACCTCGGTATCGGTGATCCGGACGCTCTGGCGATAGACGTAGACGAAAGCGTTGTGCTCGGCGGGCAGCGGCTGGCTGAAGCTGGTGCCCGGCGGCAGCAGGATGTCGAGGTACAGGGCTTGCGTGCCCGGGCGCTGCACGGCCCCGGCGACCGGGCCGGCATCGCTGCTGGCCGTGCCGGAAATGACCCGTACCTGGACACCGTCATCGTTGCGAAATTCGGGGATATCGGGGCTCTGGATGTCGCGGTACCAGGGTGGGCACATCTTGTCCCTGGCGGGCAAGTTGAGCCAGAGCTGAAAACCCTCCATCGCGCCCTGCTCTTGTTCCGGCATTTCGCTGTGAATGACGCCGCGGCCGGCTGTCATCCATTGCACGCCGCCGTTGCTGAGCAGCCCCTCGTTGCCGGCGCTGTCCTTGTGCCGCATGCGGCCGGCAATCATGTAGGTCACGGTTTCGAAGCCGCGGTGCGGGTGATCCGGGAAACCCTTGCCGTAATCCTCGGGATCGTCGCTGGCAAAACGATCCAGCATCAGGAACGGGTCGAGCCGGCGCTGCAGGTCCTGCGTCAGGACACGGGTCAGCTTGACGCCGGCCCCGTCGCTGGTGGCTTGCCCGGTGACAAGGCGCTCGACAGCGCGGGAATGGATGACAGTTTGGTTGCTCATGACCGAAGTTTAGGGCTGGCGCCCAGCCCGTGTTCCGGCGGGGTCAAGGGCTGCGCTTGCGGCGCGGCGCTCAAGCAGCAACGACAAACCCTTCCTCGGGACTGGCCTTGGCGGTGCAGGCTGCGGGCACCCAGGGCGGGCGCCCAATGAATTGGGACCGACGCTGCACCGGCACCGCTACCAGCTTGATGCGGCGCGCTACAGTGCGGCTGAATCGTGCCAAGGAGCAACAGGATGACCGATATGAGTCCGCATAATGACCCGCTGAGCGAGCGGCTGCTGAACCTCTATGCCGCCGCCGTGCATGACGTTCTGCGAGCACTGGGTGTGGAACGTTGTGTGCTGCCCAGCGGATTGCGGCCGCTCGATCCGGCAAGAAAGCTTGCCGGCCCGATCTGGACCGTCAGCGGGCATATTGATCGGACCCGAAGTGGCCACGACACGCTGCTGGAATGGACCGGCCTGCTGTCGCGCGCGCCGGCGGGAAAGGTCATCGTTTGTCAGCCGAACAACCACAGCGTGGCGCTGATGGGTGAACTGTCGGCGGAAACGCTGCAGCGCAAGGGCGTCCTGGGTTACGTGGTCGATGGCGGTTGCCGCGACACCGACTTCATCCTGAAGCAGGGTTTCCCGGTCTGGTGCAGCTTCTTCACGCCGAGCGACATCGTGGCGCGTTGGGTTCCGGACAGTTTTGGCGCGCCGGTGACGATTGGCGACGTGACGCTATGCAGCGGCGACTACCTGCTGGCTGATCGCGACGGCGTGGTGATCATTCCGCAGGCCATGGCTGCCGATGTGGTGACACGCACCGAGCAGGTCGCGGCGACCGAAAACCAGGTGCGCAGCGCCATTCTTGGGGGCATGGATCCACAGCAGGCCTACCTGCAATACGGCAAGTTCTAGAGCCGGGGCGCGCATGATGCTGCGGACAATCAAGTGGTTGTTGGCCGGCTCGGTGGTCCTGTTGCTGCTGCTGGGCGCCGCGCTCACGCCGGCGGTTGGTGGCGTCACGGCCTGGGCCGTGGCAGGTCAGCTGGGGACGCAGACGACTTTCACGGTCAGGAAGACCGTGCCGCCCGACCTGGCTGCTGCAAGCGGCCCGGGAGGAGACACAGTAATTTGTTTTGGAGCGCGCCATGCTCAGTTACATCACGCTGGGTTGAGGTGGCGCCCACGGTTTGTGCCATGATTCAGACGCCGCCAGGCCACAGTCCGAGCCGGTCCCTATCCAAGCATGGAGGTTTCATCATGATGTTGCGCGCCCTGTTCCTTTCCCTTGTTGTCACGTTGGCAGGTTCGCCTGCGCAGGCGGCGTCGCGCGACGAAATCAATGCCGAGGTACGTGCCGCCATCAACAACTTCCATCAGCACACCAGCGCGGGCAAGGAGTTGGCCGGCAAGGCCGCGGGCATGCTGGTCTTTCCCAACGTCATCAAGGCCGGCATCGGCATTGGCGGCGAATTTGGCGAAGGAGCGCTGCTGGTGGGTGGGAAAACCGTCGCCTACTACAACATTGCCGCGGTGTCGATTGGTTTCCAGCTCGGCGCGCAGGCGCGTAGCCAGATCATCCTGTTCATGACGTCCCAGGCCTTGACCAAGTTCCGCAACAGCGAGGGCTGGAAGGCCGGCGTCGACGGCAGCGTGGCGCTGGCCACGCTCGGCGCGGGCGGTTCGGTTGACAGCGAGACCGCCAGGAAGCCGATCATCGGTTTCATCTTTTCCAACAAGGGACTGATGTACAACCTGACTTTTGAAGGCTCCAAGATCAGCAAGATCGACAAGTAGCCGCGCGACGACCTGCGGATGCATGGCGCAACGACCCAACATCATCTTCATCGTCGCTGACGACCTGGGCTTCGCTGATCTTGGTTGTTACGGCGGCCGCGACGCCGACTTTGGCCCGGTGGCGCCGGTGCTCGATGGACTGGCCGCCGCCGGACTGCGACTGACCCAGGGTTATTCGAACTCGCCGGTCTGCTCGCCGACCCGCTTCGCACTGATGACTGGGCGCTACCAGTACCGACTGCGCGGTGCCGCCGAAGAACCAATCAGCACGCGCACCCGTGGCGACCCCGAACTTGGCCTGCGGCCCGAACACCCGACCCTGCCCTCCTTGCTGCGCGGCGGCGGCTACCGCACCGCGCTGATCGGCAAGTGGCATCTTGGCTTCCCGCCCTTCTTCAGCCCGCTACGTTCGGGCTATGAGGAGTTCTATGGTCCCATGGCCGGCGGCGTGGACTATTTCACACACTGCGCATCGGATGGCGTGCACGATCTATGGGAAGGCGAGCAGGAGCGGTTTGAAGCGGGCTACCTGACCGATCTCTTGTCACGCCGGGCCGTCGACCATGTGCGGCGCATGGCGCAACAGAGCGCGCCGTTCTTTCTCAGCCTGCACCACAGCGCCCCGCACTGGCCCTGGGAGACCCGTAATGACGAATCGCTCGCGACCAGCGTCGCGGACAACATCATGCATGTCAGCGGGGGCAACATCGATACCTACCGGCGCATGATCCAGCACATGGACGAGGGCATTGGCTGGCTGATGGATGCATTGCGCGAGAGCGGCATCGCGAGCAACACACTGCTGGTGTTCACCAGCGACAACGGCGGCGAGCGCTTTTCCGACAACTGGCCGCTGGTGGGTGGCAAGATGGACCTGACCGAGGGCGGGATCCGCGTGCCCTGGATTGCCCATTGGCCAGCGTGCATCGCCTCCGGCGGCGTGAGTCAGCAGCAATGCCTGACGATGGACTGGTCGGCGACCATGCTGGAGGCCGCGGGCGTTGACCCGCACCCGGATTACCCATTGGATGGTGTGTCGCTGTTATCCCTGCTGCGGGCGCCGGCCGGCGCGTTGGCGCAGCGGCAGTTTCGGCGCCCGATGTACTGGCGCATGAAGCATCGCGCTCAGCGTGCCATGCGTGACGAGGCCTGGAAGTACCTGCGGGTGGACGGGCACGACTACCTGTTCAATATTTCGCAGGACGAGCGCGAGCGCGCGAATCTGGCGCGGAAGGAACCCGATAGGCTGGCGCAGATGCGAAAAGCCTGGGAAAGCTGGAACGCCAGCATGCCGCCTGTCCCTGACGCCGCCGGGGTGCACTTGGGCTACACCCTGGCCGACATGCCGCAGCGCTAAGGATGGTCCGCATCCGCTCGCAATCCGGCGCAAG
>JBCKPE010000012.1:0-32858 GCA_038901875.1 Burkholderiaceae bacterium | reverse complement strand
GCCGCCGCATCTTCGGAATGATCACGGCCTGCAACAGCACCATGACAAACGCCACCGCCCCCAGGTAGAAATGCTGGTACAGGATGAAGATCATCGCCGTCAGCGCCTGCCCGCCAAGGAACAGCGGCGTGATCAGGGACTCGCCGACAAAGCCGCCGACTGGCTCGACCTCGTCCTTGATCATCGTTGCCATTTCCGCCGCCTTGACGTGGCGAAAGTGCGGCAGGGGAAAACGCAGAATGTGATCGAACAGGGAGAAGCGCAGACGGCGCAGCATGCGCTCGCCCAGCCAGCCCTTCATGGTATTGATCTGGTACTTGAGCAGGCCTCCGATCACGATCAGGCCAAGGAACAAGAGCGTGAGCGCCAGCAGGTAGGGAATTCGCTCCAGGGCAAAGCCATCCAGCATGACCACCTTGGCGCCGCCGAGGAAGGCCGGCAGCGTGAAAGCGAAGTCGAGAAGGACCTGGGTCGAATCCGCCTGGCTGAAGCCCCGACCCAGAATCGCGTTGTTGACGATGGTCTTGGGCAGCTCCAGCGAGGCGAAGTACACCACCATCGACAACAGCACCAGAGGAACGATCGCCAGCTGCTCGCGCTTGCTGTAGCGCAGGATGAATCCGAAAAGACTGCGTTCCATGATGATCGGTGCGGCCCGCTAGCTCCGTGCCAGTCTTCGTCCCTGCTCCGGTCCCGGGGGCGTCAAGCCGGCCCATGTCAGCGCACCGCGGATGATGGCGCAGACCATGGCTAGCTGTAGGGATCGGCAGCGTCGCGCAGGCCGTCCCCTAGAAAGTTGAACGCCAGCACCACGACAAACACCGGGATGACGGTGGCCATCAACCAGGGATAGAGGGCAACGACGTTGATGTTCTGCGCTTCATTCAGCAGCACGCCCCAACTGGTCACAGGCGGACGCAATCCGAGGCCGAGAAAGGACAACGCCGTCTCACCGAGAATCATGCTCGGCACGGAAAGCGTGATGGACGCAATCAGGTGACTGTAAAAACTCGGCAACAGGTGGCGCCGTATCACCCTGACCGGGCTGGCTCCCATCAGCACCGCAGCGGTGGCAAAGTCCTCCTCGCGCAGGGCCAGCAATTTGGAACGCACGGCCCGGGCCAGTCCGGGCCAGTCAAGCAGGCCGAGGATGATGGTGATGCCGAAATAGACCCAGAGCGGACTCCAACTGACAGGCAAGGCCGCCGACAGCGCCATCCACAGCGGCAACTCGGGAAAGGCCCTGACCATCTCGATCAGCCGCTGAATCACGTTGTCGATCCAGCCGCCAAAATAGCCGGAAATTCCGCCAAGGGTGATGCCAATGACAAAACTGACGATGATCCCGATCAGGCCCACCGTCAATGAAATCCTGGTGCCATAGACCATGCGCGAGAACAGGTCCCGGCCCAGCCGATCGGTGCCAAGAAGGTAGAGGGTTCCACCCTCGGCCGGACAGACCAGGTGAAAGCTCCCCGGCACCAGGCCCCAGAACTCGTAATCGTCGCCGGAACAGAAGAAACGCAGCGGCTGCACCTTATCCTGATTGGCCACGTACTTCCTGTGCATCGTGACCATGTCCAGCTCCGAGTCGAAGCCATAGACGAAGGGGCCGACCAGCTTGCCCTCGTGAAACAGATGCAATGGCTGCGGCGGCGCGTAGATATGCTGGGTATTGCGCGTGTGCAGCTCGTAAGGCGCGACGAATTCACTGACCAGCGTTGAGCCATAGATCATCAGCAGCACCACGGCAGAGATCAGGGCCAGCCGATGCCGCCGGAACTTCCACCACATGATGCGCCACGGCGAGGCGCTGTAAAAGCGCTCCTGCTCGGGCGTCAGCGCTTCGGATTCATGAGGTTCAAACGGCTCGGTCGAAACGTAATGCTCAAGTGGCGGGCTCGATGCTTGACTCACTTGGCCGCCTCTCCAGTCAGACGGATGCGCGGATCAAGGACCGCCAGCAGGATGTCAGAAATAAAAGTCCCGATCACCGCCAGCAGCGCCAGGAACATCAGGAACGAGCCGGCAAGGTACTGATCCTGACTGCGCAAGGCCTCCAGCAGCATCGGTCCGGAAGTTTGCAGGGACAGGACCACGGCGACCACCGCCGAACCCGAGATGACGCTCGGCAGCAGGCTGCCGATGTCGGCAACAAAGGGGTTCAGCGCCATGCGCAACGGGTACTTCACGAGCAGCCGAAAGGGCGGCATGCCCTTGGCCCGCCCGGTGGTCACGTACTGCTTCTGCAGTTCGTCGAGCAGGTTGGCGCGCAGGCGCCTGATCATCCCTGCCGTGCCCGAGGTGCCGATGACGATGACCGGAATCCAAAGGTGTTGCAATACGGAAGCGGCTTTCTCCAGGCTCCAGGGTTGTCCCAGGTACTGCGGGTCCATGATGCCGCCAATCGACAGCCCAAACTGCACATTGGCGAAATACATGAGTACCAGCGCAAACAGGAAGTTGGGTGTGGCCAGTCCGACATAGCCGAGCAAGGTCAAGCCGTAATCGCCCCAGCTGTACTGGTGCGTGGCGGCATAGGCGCCAATGGGAAAAGCCACCAGCCAGGTGAAGATGATGACGGTGAAATTCAGGATGAACGAGAGCAGCAATCGGTCACCCATGACCTCATTCACCGGCAGGTCATGCTCGAACGACCAGCCCCAATTGCCCTGCAGCAGGCCGGCAAACCCCTGGTGGCCTGGCCACAATCCGACCCAGGTTGCGTACTGCTCGACCATGGGACGGTCCAGCCCATACTGCTGGCGCAGGAATTCGATGCGCTGAATCGCGGCGGTGTCGCCCTGGCTTCTCAGCTCATCGATCTGGTTCGACAGGAAGTCGCCGGGCGGCAGCTGAATGATGATGAAGGTCACCAGACTGATCACCAACAGGGTCGGGATCAGCATCAGGATTCGGTGCAGGGTGTACTTCAGCATGTGCGTGCTCTTGAGGGCAGTTGGCCGCAGCGCCGCCGCAACGGCTTACTTGAACCAGAATGTGTCGGGCCGGTGGATGCCGAAGAAGGCACCCGGATCCCAGTTGTAGAAGCCTTTCTCCGGCAGGTTCATCAACGTCGTCCGAGCGATCACGGGTTGCGGCACCCCAGATATCACGCCAATCGAGAACAGCTGCTCGGCGTGAATCGACAGCATCTGGTGCCAGATCTTTTCACGTTCGGCCTTGCTCGTCGCGGCGCGCCAGGCCGCGTGCAGTTTGAACAACTCGACCACTTCCGGAATATCGGGTGCCTGACCCGCCTTGCCCGCGGTCTCGTGGTACTGGCCGAACTTCGGCCATTGCAGATGCTGCTGGCTGACCGGCGCCAGGTCATCCGGGCTGGTATCGGCACTCGGCAGGCCGTTCTCCATGCCGGTCCAGACCGCCATCAGCGCCTCGCCGGAAAACACCCGGTTTCTGAGCACTTCGCGTTGCGAGGGCTTGGTGAACAGCTTGATGCCAACGTCTTTCCAGGACTCCCGGATCAGCTCAAGCACGTCGGTCTGCTCGGTGCTTTCGCCCGCCGTCTCAACGACGATTTCAAGCAGCCGCCCGTCGGGGAGCTTGCGAATGCCGTCGGGCCCGCGCTTCAACCCGATCTCGTCGAGCAGTTTCTCCGCGGCCTTCTTGTCCAGCTTGGCCCAGCGCTTTTGATAGTTTTCCTTAAACAGCGGGCTTTGCGGCAGCACCGTGTTGTTGGACTCCATGCCAAGACCAAAGTAAAGGACCTGATTGATCATGCCGCGATCGATCGACATCGACAGCGCGCGCCGAAAGCGGACGTCCCGAACGATCGTGCGCCAGACCGGGTCGTTCACGTTCAGATTGGGAAAGAGGGAAAACTGCGAGCCGCCACCGGTGCGCCAAAGCAGCGCGCGATAGTTGTTGAGCTTTTCGTTCCTCTTGAGAAAGGTGAAGTTGTTGAACGCGATGTCGCGGGCCTGCAGATCGGACTCGCCCGCGCCAGTCTTGGCCGGTATCAGCTTGCCCTCGGCGACGGCGAGCACCAGGCGGTCAATGTAGGGCAACTGCCGGCCATTCGAATCGATGCGGTGAAAATAGGGATTGCGCACACCGATGAAACGGTCCGACGGCGACTTGGTCGTGTTGATCCACGGCTCCAAGGTCGGCAGCTCCGGATTGTCGTACTGATACATGTTGTCGACCTTGTTGTGCGCGGCGGCCCAGCCACGCTTGCCGGGCGCGCTTTCAATTTCGATAATTTTCGGCGTGTATTTCTTGTGAAACTTCTTCAGGTAATGCGCCGGGCGGTAGATGTAGAGCGCCGCGGTGCCGGCCAACCGCGGCAGAAAGTCCCGGTTTGGCTTGCCCCAGGTGTAGCGCACGGTGAAGGGGTCGACCACCTCAAACTTGGGCGCCTCACCGTCCACCAGCATTTCACTGGGCGGACCGGCCGGGCTCAGCTCGTTGTTGTTGGCGACATCCTCCCAGAAATACCGAAAATCCTCGGCCGTGAACGGCTGGCCGTCCGACCAGCGGTGACCCTTGCGCAACTTGAAAGTGAAGACGCGGTCGTCCTTGACCTCATAGCTTTGCAGAATGTCGGCCGCCAGACTCAGGTTGCTGTCGTAGCCGATCAGTCTGGAATAACCATAAATGACCATCAGCCGCACGTCACGACTGCGCCCAATCAGCATGTTGAGGGTGCCGCCGTGCTTTCCCAGTTGCAGCTCGGGCCCGTCCAATTTGACCTCGAGCGGCGCGGCCGGCAACCGCTTGTCGATGGCAGGGAGCTTGCCGGCAGCGACGTCCTTGACGAACATCTCGGTCTCAAGCAGGGTCTTCGCCGCAGACAGCGAGGAGAAACAGGCGAGCGCGAGCGACAGTGCCGTGAAAACGAGGCGGGCAGGGTTCGGTTTGAAATTCATGCAACGAGCTCCGTGGAAGCTATGGAGTCGCGGGCTCGGATGAAATGGCCGCTTCCCAAGTCAATCATTCTTGAATTCTCCCCTGCGCCAAGGCGAAACGGTTCCGGCCAGTCCGACGGAATCGAGGCCTTGCCATCCATCAGCGCCGCCAGATCGAGCGGACGATCAAGATCGGGCTCCGGAACCGCCGCCAAAAGCGCCTTGGTGTAAGGATGGCGCGGATTGCGGAACAACTCGGTGGATGGCGCGATCTCGACCATGCGTCCGGCACACATCACGGCAATACGGTCGGCAACGTAGTTGACCACAGCCAGATTGTGCGAAACAAAAATGTAGGTAAGGCCCAAGGCTTCCCGAAGATCGCGCAGCAGGTTCAGCACCTGCGCCTGCACCGAAACATCAAGCGCCGACACCGGCTCATCGCAAATAAGCAGTCTTGGACTCAGCGCCAGGGCACGCGCAATGCCAAGGCGCTGGCGCTGGCCGCCGGAAAAACTGTGAGGATAGCGGCGCAGATGACGCACATCCAGACCGACCAGGGCCGTCAATTCCTTGACCCGCTCATAGCGCTCCTCGGGCGATCCGACCCGGTGAATCACCAGGGGTTCACTCAAGATTTCCAGCGCATTCATGCGCGGATTGAGCGACCCCACCGGATCCTGAAAAACAAACTGTGCCTTGTTTCGAAACTCGAACAGATCCTGGCCTTTCAAGGCCAACAGATCCTGCTCCTGCCCTTCGTCATTGAACAGAATCTGCCCGCTGTCGGGCGTGATCGAGCGCATGATCATCTTGGCCATGGTGGTCTTGCCGCAACCCGACTCCCCCACCACCCCAAGGCACTCGCCACGACGCACGAAGAAGCTCACATCGTCCACCGCGGTGACGCGCTTGGTGCTCGCACTGCCGAACCAGGACGACTTGCGCGTACCAAACGACTTGGTCAGGTTCTTGACGATCAGCAGCGGCGCGTCATCGGTCGGCAGCGCCCGGTTTTCGCCTGCCCTGAGCAGGTGATTGCTTTTCACCTGAATTTCGCGCAGCGGCGTCAGGCGCTCACCAGGGGCCATGTCGAATCGCGGCACGGCGCGCATCAAGGCCTTCAGATAGGCATGCTGGGGCTGGCGAAAGATCGCCTGCACCGTTCCCGCTTCCAGCACCTTGCCGTGGTAGACCACGACCACCTCGTCGGCCACGTTCGCCACCACACCGAGGTCGTGGGTGATCATCAGCATGGACATGTTCAGTTCACGCTGCAGCCCCTTGATCAGTTGCAGGATCTGGGCCTGGATCGTCACGTCGAGCGCCGTGGTTGGCTCGTCCGCGATCAAGAGCGTGGGCCGGCAGATCAGCGCCATGGCAATCATCGCTCGCTGCCGAAGCCCCCCTGAAAGTTCAAACGGGTACTTGCTGATGGCGCGTTGCGGATCGGGAAAACCGACCAGCTGCAAGGTCTGGACCACGGCATCCTCGACCTCCTGTTTCGGCATGGCGCGATGCAACGCCAGCGTCTCGCCAATCTGGTCGCCGATGGTGTGCAGCGGCGATAGCGCCGTCATCGGCTCCTGAAAAATGATGGAGATGCGGGCGCCGCGAATGGCACGCATCGGCTTGCTCGACGGATCCATCCTTGCGATATCGACCTGCTGGCCTGGCCGGTCCGGATCGGCAAACAGGATCTGCCCGGCTTCAATTCGCGCCACCTTGGGCAGAATGCCCATGATGCTTTGCGCGACGATGGATTTGCCGGACCCTGACTCGCCAACCAGAGCCACTGTCTTTCCCTGCGGAATTCGAAACGAGATCCCGTCACTCGCCTTGACAGTGCCGCCGTCCACGCTGAGATAGACCTTGAGGTTGTTGACGGTCAATACGTCAGCCATGGCAGGAAGTCATCAAATCTGATTGCACCAAATCAAGACCCAAATTCATGTCGTCACGTCACATTCGTCGCTTCGCGGCTGTCTCCCGCGCGCGCAACGCCAGCCACTGCCATTTGGCTCGCGTGAGTATAGGGTACCGGATAGCCCGTTGCGCCGCTTCGCGCTCGGGGCCAGCAGCCGCGCATCAAGGCGCAGTCGGATGGAATATCTGGTCTGGATGCAGCCAGTGCAGGCCGGCCAGCTTGCGTGTGCGCTCGAACAGGTCAGCAAGAAAGCGCCAGGCGGCCTCGTCGTGCAGCGCATGGTGGGTGAGCCAGCCCACGGGCTCAGTCGCCTCAGCATCGCCGCGACGGCGCAATTGCAACTGTTCACAGGCAAGAGCCAGGGCCTGCTGCTCGCCAACAAAGCCGCGCCCATGACGCCATTCGATGATGTCGACATGGGTATTCACCTGAATCAGTCCCGGGGCCGGCTGCGCGTTTGCACGCAATGCGAATTTTGACAGGCCACTGTAGCCATGAGCCGCGAGCTGCGAGGTCCACTGGTTCGGAAATCGATTCCAGGGGGGGACCAGCACCGGCAGGGCCTGATGGCCAAACATCCGCTGCAACTGCAAGCGACCGGTCAGCAGCCGTTTCATCGTCAGCGCAACGGAATCGGATTCCGGAAACTCGGTTTTTTTCTGCCCCGGCGCGGCACGGTTCACGTGATCGACACCGTGTTGCAGCACCATCACGTTGTCGAAAAGCGGGTCAAACGCCTCAGGGTCGGCCGCCTGTGGAATCACGGCCAGCGCCAGCGGGGCGCCACTGTCCCCGGCCAGCTTCAGCAGGCGCTTCAGCGCCGCGGTGCCACGGCTGGCATCGTCGTCGCGCCACCAGAACTCCACGATCTTGCCGGCCGCATGCCAGGTGGCGACTTCATTGAATAACTCACTCCAGCCCGCGCTCATGGTTCTACCTTTGGCGCGACCTGTCCAGCAACCGGGCCGACAGCCATTCAACCGTCCTTTGCGCGCCATCGAACCGGATCTGGCCGACTGGGGCCGGCGCCAGCGACGCGCGATCCACCGCAGCCGCCAGCGTCTGCGCCGACAGACTTTCCTCGGCGACACAATGAATCAAGCCCTTTTGCTCCAGCACCCGGGCCCGCAACGACTGTTCGACCTCGCCAGCAGCGGCGAACGGCACCACCACCGCACGCGCGCGCTGGCTAAGCACCTCCAGCACGGTGTTGTAGCCACCCTGGCTGATCGAAACTGCGCACCGTCCAAGCATGGCGACAAAGTCGGGCCGCGCCCGCTCGACCAGCACCTGCCCTTCGCCCGTCTGTCCGGCCATCCGTGTCAGACCTTGCCAGTGCGATTCGCTCACGTTGCTCCCGGCAAGGATGCGCCAGCGGCGCCCGTGCAGTCGGCTCAGCGGCCGCGCCAGTATGGCGGCCTCGAGCAGCGGCATGCCGACAGCGCCGCCTCCGGCCGAGACCAGCACCTCACCGGCGCCCTCCGCACCGGATTGCGCCGCAGTGACGGCTGGGTCCACCACATAGCCGGTGTAGTGCAGGCGCTGCCCAAGCTGAGGCGTGGGTCCAAAGCTCAGATCCAGCGGAATCAACGAGGGATCGCCGTGCACCAGCACATGGTCGAAGTATTTCTCGAACAGCGCCAGCATATTGAGTTGGCGCTCGGGGTCACCCTGGCCGCCACCGAGCACATCGCGAATGGAAGACACGACCAGCGGCGGCCGCGCCGCTGACCGCGCCGCCTCAAGCAGCGGCAACAATTCAAAGCGCATTTGTCTGCGCCCGAACGGGAACAGTTCAAGCAACAGCACCTCGGCCGAGGCGCGCGTCCAGGCATCGAGCAGCAAGGCCGCCCGCTCTGATTTCCAGCGCTCATCGACCGGTCGACCCTGCGCGTCGAGCAGATTCCTGAAGGTGAGATCGGCAGCGCTCGCGGGCGGCAGCTGCACCCATTCCAGGCCAGAGCGATCCAGCAGGGGAACCTCGTGGCCACCGCTGGCGACCGTGACTCGGTACCCGGTCTGGGCCAGGGCCCGGGCAATCACCAGCGACCGTTTCAGGTGACCGATTCCCAGCAGGTGCTGGACGTAGAGAAAAACCGAGGGGCGGCTCAAAGCGATTCCTGGCACGGCGTCATAGGCTCAAGCGCAATGTTCATGCGCTCCGGTTGCACCCGCCCCCCAGCATCGAGCCGGAACAGGTGTCCGGAGTTCCAATCCAGATTGACCGGTGGTCGGCCCATCATGTCCCAGCCAAAGCCCTCGGCCAGCACGACCCGAATCACACCGCGGTGCGTGACCGCTACGGCGCTTTGCCCGCTTTGCACCAGTTCGGCAAGCCACTCTCTGACACGGCCCAGCACCTCGCGCGGACTCTCGCCACCCTGCGGCCTGAAGTCCAGGCCCCTTGCCTCGTTCTCACGCATCGCGTCGGGCGCCTGCGCACGCAGTTCGGACAAAGTGCGTCCTTCCCAGGCGCCCCAATCCATCTCGACGATCCTCGGCTCGAGCTCGACACCGGGCAGTCCGAGACATTGGCAGGTCTGCACACAGCGCTGCAACGGACTGGAAAATCGACGCCAAGCATTGAATTCAGCAGGCAGACGCCGGCGCTCAAGCCAATGGCGGCCTTGCTCGCTGAGCGCCGTGTCGGTACTCCCCTGGATCCGGCCATCGCGACTCCAATCGGTCTGCCCATGGCGTAGCAGCAGCAAGCCCGTCATGGCTTGGCCTGAAGCGAAACGCTCTGCGTTCGCCCCTGCACGACTTGCCGCAGCAGCAGGTCCAGCTTTGCAGCCGCGCCGTCAATACTGTGTTCGCGTCGCACATAGGACGCCGCCGCCGCGCCCATTTGCTGCATGCGCTCAGGATCGGTCAATAGGGTGCGCAGAGCGAACGCCATGGCCAGCGTATCCCCGCCCGGAACCAGCAAGCCGCTTTCGCCGTGACGAACCACCTCGGGCACGCCGCGCCTGGCACAGGCGACAACCGGCAGGCCTGCCGCCTGCGCTTCCAATAGCGCCATGCCGTAGGCCTCGTTCACCGCAGGCCAGACGCAGAGATCGGCCGCAGCGTAGACCGCAGGCATTTCCTCGGCCTGCCGCAGGCCCAGGAACTTCGAACGACCGGGTGCGGCGCGCTCGAGAAGTTCGCGCACCTCATTCCGCGCAGCGCCCTCTCCCACCACCAGCAATTGCCAGGAAAGATCAAGCAGATGCTCCAGGGCAGAGGCAAGTTCGCGGTAAGAGGCAAGCTTGTCGCCCGGCCTCATCATGCCAACAGCCAGCAACCAGGGCTGAGACAGGTCAAGAGCGCCAGCCGCAGCCAATTCAGCGCGGGCTTGCGTGCGCCCAAGCGCTGCCTCAACAAAAGGCGCCTGATCAAGAAAAGGCGGCAGCCGCTCGATGCGCGCACCGGCGCCAGCAACCATCTTCAGGCAGGCAATGTCTTCGCTCGTCGGTGCCAGCAGCAGATCAGCCTGGGCAATCGCGGCAGTGACCGATTCATGCGCATGCTGCCAGGGCCCGAAGGCCCTCTTCGGTGCGTGCGAAGCCTCACACACCACGTAGGGAATGCCCAGTTGCGAGCAGACCTGCGGCCCGATCCAGTCCGCCGCCTTGTAGTAAAGATGGTAGGTGAGCCATAGTTCGGGGCGCTCCCCGAGCGGCCTGCCTTGCCACTGCGCCAACAGCAGCTTCGCCTGCGCAGCCCCAATGGATTGAAAGACGCGCTGATTTTCCGGATTGCCAGCAGCGTCGAGACTGCGCATGCCTGATGCCAGCTCAACCCGATGCCCCGCCAACTCCAGGGCCTGCATCAATAAGCGGGCAACACGCCGGTCCCCCGAGGGAACCGAATGGGTCGGCGCCTTGAGCGGCGCGTAAAACGCTATGTGCATGGGGAAGAGTGAAATTCTATCGGCGCAGCCAGCCAACGCGCCGCTCGACGCGCCACGGCCCCAAACTACAATCCGGCCAGCGCGCGCGAGGCCCGACAGACACCTGTCGCCCAGGGTGCGCAGCCAAGGAATCCGCGCCATTTCTGCCAGCCTGAAACTGGTGCGGAACAAACGGGGGGATCGCGCCGTAACAGCATGTGTGGAATTTTTCTGATACTGGAGCGCAACGGCGCAGTCAATGACGCGCGAGCCCTGGCTGCCAGCAAGAGTCTGCGGCATCGCGGACCTGATGGCTCGGGTCAGTACCGCTTTCAGAAACGCTTCGCTCGCGCTGGCATGGAGACCGAAGTCAGCGGTTTTCTTGGCCACAACCGGCTCTCGATTCTGGATCCGCAGCCGCGCTCTGACCAGCCATTCCGGCGGCGCGGACGCACCCTGGTTCACAACGGTGAGATCTACAACTTTCGCGAACTTCGCGGCGAGCTGAAACGTCACGACATCAGCTTTGACACCGACAGCGATACCGAGGTGTTGCTGGAGCTGCTGGCACACTCCGGCACCGAGGGCTTGAACCAGGCGCGCGGCATGTGGGCCTTCTGTCTGCTCGACGAGAATACCGGCCGCCTGAGCGCCGCACGCGACCGCTACGGCAAAAAACCTCTGTTCTACTTTTTCGACGATTCCCGTCTTTGCATCGCGTCCGAGATTGCCCCCATCTGCGCCTACCTGGGCCGGCCACCCGGCATGGTGATGAATGACCTGGATGTATTCCTGCGCCATGGCTGGCTTTTTCCAGGCTCCGGCGGCCCGAGCCACATCGATGGCATTTCCCAGGTCGGGGCCGGCGCCTCGATCGAATTCGACCTGGCAAGCTGGCAACTGACCAGGAAGAGCTACTTTTCCCTGGCCGACCAGGCGCAAGGCAGTGCGCCGGATCCGCGCGACCTGCCCGAAATGGTGCGAGACGCTGTGCGCGAGCGCCTGGTGTCGGATCGGCGCGTTGGGCTGCTGTTATCGGGCGGAATCGACAGCTCGCTCATCCTCTCCGTTCTTCACTCGGAGCAGCTTGACGCTCAGATCAGCTGTTTCACCGGTGACGCCGGTAAGAGTGACGACGCACGGTATGCCCGGGCCTGCATCGAGCAACTGGGCATGCAGCACATCAGCGTGCCGCTCGACTATGGCCGCGCCAGCATGGATGGTTTCCTCGAAGTCTGCAAGCATCAGGAGAAGCCATTTCCCTTGATTGGCAACGCGCTGGCGATGCCCCAGCTGTACGCGCAGATCGCCGCGCACAACGTTCCGGTCGTGCTCGACGGTACCGGTGGCGACGAGGTGTTTGCTGGCTACTGGGACAGGCAACACAGCTTTGCCATGGCCGAAGCCATTGCCGCAGGGGACCGCGATTGGCTCGCGGCGGCCATTGAGTGCAACACCATGAACGCGAAATTTCAGGCCATGCCGTTCGGCGCCGAATCCTTTGGCAAGCTGCGAAGCGGCCGACCGGCAGCGCAGTCGCCCATTGTTGGCGGCGTTCACGATCCGATCGACCTGGCAAGTTACCTCGCCGAGTCGGTCAGTACGGCGCCCTCGTCGGATCCGCTCGATGATTTTGTCGGCACCTTGGGCCAGGCGCTAACACTGGACGCAGCGCAAGGGCGCCTGCACGAATGGCTATGGCAGAACGACCGCAATGCAATGGCGTGCGGAATCGAGAATCGCAGTCCGCTGCTGGATCACCGATTGGCTCCATTCATGCTGAGCGGCTACCAACGCAAGTTTGCCGGACCATGGAACAAGCTCGAACTGCGCAATCTGTTTCCCTCCTTCATCACCCTGCCCACCCAATGGCGCCAGGACAAGCAGGGCTTTCGCTGGGTCTACACCCGCTTCCTGCGCCAGAACAAGGCGCAGGTCCTTGACCTGGTTGCCGCGTCCCGCCTGTTGCCGCAGCGCGTTCGCGTCACACCCCTGCTCGAGCGGGCACAGGCCGACGACGGCTACCTTGAGTGCAGCCTGCTGCAACGCATGTTGTGCATTGCCGGCCTTGAGCAGTCGATCGGATTGACCGCCGCTGATTAGGGCATGTTGACGGTGTCTGCTGCTGCGCTGCACAGGCCAAACCTTTGCGCTAGGCGATCCATGTTGCTGTGCATGGAAAAACGCCCGAAAACGCGCAATCGCCCCGCCTCGCCCAGCGCGCGGCGGCGCGCCGGATCCCTGATCAGGCGCTCCAGCGCGCTGGCCAAGGCTTGCGGCTGCTCTGGCTCGACCAATGCTCCGGTCACATCATCCTCAATCAACTCATGGATCGCGGAAACGTTGCTTGAAACGCAGGCCAGGCCCTGACTTTGCGCTTCCATCAGGACGTTGGGCAGCCCATCACGATCACCATCGCTCGCGATCCGGCAAGCCAGCGCAAACAGGTCGGCGCGGCGGTACTCTTCGATCAGTTCATGTTGCGCAAGCGCGCCGCGCCAATGGATTCGAGCGCCAATGCCAAGCGCAGCCGCGCGCCTTTGCAGCGTCCGATGCAAGGGTCCGCCGCCGACATGAATCAGCCGCCAATGCAACTCGGGCGGCAGCAGGGCCAAGGCCTGCAGCAAAACATCTGTGCCTTTTTTCTGCACCAAGCGCCCGACCGAGAGAATCGTGACCGGTTCGGTTCGGTCGCGCCCGTCGCGGGCTCGGCGTGGCGCAGGCGAAAAGGTGAATCGCGACAAGTCCAGCCCGTGATAGACCAGTGCGACGCGGCCAGCCGGCGCCAGCGAGGACAGATAGGTCGCGTTGACGCCGGTGCAGGTCACCAGCCAGTCGCACGCGGCGAGCTTCTCCCGCAGTTCCCATACGGGCGAGGTCCAGATGTCCTTGGCGTGCGCCGATCCGGACCATGGCAGTACGCGCAGCACGGCGGCGTAGCGTGCAACCGATGCCGGGGTGTGCAGGAAATGAGCATGCAGACGATGCACACCGGGGGGAAGCTCAGCAGCAAGCACCAGCGCCTGGGCCCAGCGCCGGGCACGGTTCGGGGTTGGGTCGCGCCAGAGGTCAGCCAACCAGATCGCCCGCGATTGGGGGTAAGTCCGCCAGCGCCTGACGCACCACCAGGCGCGAATCACTCGCAGCGGTTCACGCCAGACGTACTCCGGCAAGTAAAGAACCTGGGCCAGAATTTCGGCATGAACCGGATGGACGCGCGAATCGGTTGGATGCCGCAAGGACACGATCAGAATGTCAAGTCCGCGCCGCTCAAGCTCGGCAATCTCCTGCGCAATAAAGGTCTCTGATAGCCTGGGGTAGCCCTTCAGGACAAAGGCGACGGTCGGCCTTGCCGCGGGTCCAGCCGGTTCAACCAATGCGCGCAACCACTTGCGACAGGTCCTGATCCGTGGCATCCATCCATGGGCTGACCCTGCGCGCGACGTTGCCCAACCCCTCCAACAGGCCGGGCACCACCACGTCTAAAGGCGCCTGCTGTTTCGGCAACTCGCGCAACGCCTTGGCCATGACCTGGGGGTCGTAGCAGCCGTCGTCCACCAGCAGTCGGACCAAACCAAGCCGATCTGCGCTTGAGGCCCGGATGAATTGCTCCAACCTAGGCGTGGTCCGGGGCACGATCAGCGCCTTCTTGTTGAGCGAAATGATTTCGCAGAACGTGTTGTAACCGCCCATCGCAACCACCCCTGCCGCCCCGGCCACCAGCGCCTCCATGTGGCTGCTGAAGGTGATCGCGTCGACCCGCTTCAGTTTGGCGGCGCGCTCCAGGAACTCGGCCTGTCGCTCGGGCTGCATGAACGGACCGAGCACCAGCAGCGCCGGATGGGGAAGCATGGCGTCGTGTTCATAGGCGCGCAACACCCAGTCGATCAGGCTTTCACCGTCTCCGCCGCCACCCGTCGTGACCAGCAGATAAGGCTTCCTCGTGATGTCCGGCAGCCGCGGTGGGGCCCCGCCCGTTGAAACCTCGCGATGCAGGAAACCCGTGTAAAAAATCTTTTTCCTGACACTGGCAGGAATGGCGATGCCCTCCAGCGGATCGCACATCTGAGGCAGGCCGTAGATCCAGATTTCGTCGTACAGGTCGCGCAAGGCGGGAACCACATTCTTCCGCTTCCATTCGGGAACCAGCAGCCTGGGCTCGTCCATCACGTCGCGCAGACCAAGGACCAGGCGGGTTCCCTTCTTCTTCAGCATCTGCAGGGTTTCCAGCACCTCGCCGCGCATACCCAACGGCTCCTTGTCGACGATGAAGACATCCGGCTCGAAGATGTCCGCCGTATGGCGAATGATGGACGCGCGCAGCTTGAGCATCTGCACGATATCGATGTGCAGATTGAGCGGCGTGTACTCACCATTGCGCAGCTTCACCACGCCCGGCATGCGAACAAAATCGACGCGGGATCGAAAATCAAAGCTGCCGATGATCGGCGAGCCCGAAAGAATCAGCACCGAAAGATTCTTGAATCGCTCAACCAGGGCGTGGGCGATGACCCGGCAGCGCCGCAAGTGACCCAGACCAAACGTGTCATGGCTGTACATCAGAATGCGGCCGCCGACGCGGTCGACCTGCTCCAGACCAGTGTCCTCGATCGAGTCTCGAATCATTGCTGTTTCCAATCCTGCCAAATCAAGAAACGGCATTATGCGTGAAAGCCCTCCTGCGTCAAGCGGCTGGTGCGCAGCGAGCGCCGAGCCGGGCCGCTATTCAGGTGATGGCAGCGGGCGCCAAGCTCATGGCGACCCGATTCTTACCTTCTTTCTTGGCGCGGTCCAGGGCTTTTTCCGCCAGATCAAACAGGTCGACCGTGCTGCGCGCACCTGCGTCGATACCGGTGACGCCAGCGCTGACAGTGATGCTGCGTCGCGCCCCCTGAGCCTCACGCAGCGCCTTGCGCGCGCCGACCTCAACCTCGCGTCTGAGTCGCTCGGCCACCGTAAATGCTGCCTGCGGCTCGGTATCGGTTGCCAGGATCGCCATTTCCTCCCCGGCGTAACGGACCAGCACGTCCGAAGTTCGCAATCCCTTGGCCAGTATTTCGCCGATCTCCATCAGCACCTGGTCCCCCACCCCATGCCCATGGGCCCGATTGATGCTGGCGAAATCATCGACGTCGAGAAGAATCAGCGAGACCGCCAGCCCATGGCGCTGGGAACGGCTCATCTCCTCCTGCATGCGCTTGTCAAGGTAGGAGCGGCTGCGCATTCCGGTCAACGCATCGGTAAGCCCGGTCCGATCCTGCGACGAAACACGGCGCATCTGAGTCACCAGAGCCATGTAGTCGCGCACCAGCAACAACACGAGGCCAGCCTGCAGGAACACGACAGCCGCGCGCAGCAGCCGACCCGGTTCGCCCGATTGCGCCAAGCCCTCGAATGACATGGCCGTCAAAACCAGGGCCAGGCCGAACAGGCCGACCCACAACTTCCAGCGCAGCCGCGTTGGCCCAGCCGGAATTTCGGCTATCACGCGTATCGACAGCAACAAGGCGACTGCCATCGACACGAACGCCGCCAGGGCAAAGAGAATCTCAAGCAGGGTCATGCGCGCCCAGGTTGTTGCCGCCGAACCGGACTCATGCGGGCAGGATCGGCCGCCGCAGTGTAGTTCAGGCGCGCCGACAATCGCACCCGCCGTCCGATGTTACGGCACAGGGTGCGGCGCGGACCCATGAGACGGCGGTGGCCGGCAAGGCACTATGGGAAACTGTCCAGTTCGCGATCAAACCGGACTGCCTGACCGAAACTTCCGCATCATGATCTATTGGCTCGAGCCGGGCGCGGAGTTTCCCGATGTCAGCACAGCCTGCGGCCGATCGACGGCCACGCCCGGGCTGCTCGCGGCGAGTCGGCAGCTGGACACGGCAACGCTGTTGCGGGCCTATGCGGGCGGAATCTTTCCCTGGTTTTCGGCCAATCAGCCGGTGCTGTGGTGGAGCCCCGACCCGCGAACGGTGCTGCGCACAGCCGATTTCAGGATGCACCGCTCGTTTCGAAAAAAGTTGCGGCTTTTTCGCGCGCTCGCCGGTTGCGAGGTCAGGATCGACACTGCGTTTGCTGAAGTGATTCAGTCCTGCGCTGAGCGCCCGCGCCCTGGTCAGGCCGGGACATGGATTGGCCCGCAGATGCAGCGGGCCTACATCGAATTGCATCGGGCCGGTTACGCGCACAGCGTTGAAACCTGGATCGATGGGCAGCTTGTTGGCGGGCTCTACTTCGTGGCCATGGGATGCGCCGTATTTGGCGAATCCATGTTCAGCGGGAACTCGGGTGCATCGCGCATCGCGCTGGCCGCATTGGTCGGGCTCTGTCGGCATCACGACATCGAATTGATCGATTGTCAGCAGGACACGCCCCACCTCGCGCTGCTCGGGGCCAGGGCCATGGCCAGGTCGGACTTTTGCCGCCATATTCGCGCCGCGCGGCAGCGAGAAGCGCCGCTCTGGGAGTTTCGGCCCGTATACTGGAACCATCTCGATTCGTGATCGCGCTGGCCAAGTGACCCACCTCAATGATCTGCCGCTTCAAGCCCTGCAGTTCTACGCCACGGCGCCCTACCCTTGCAGCTACCTGCCTGATCGCATGGCACGGTCCCAGGTGGCCACGCCCAGCCATCTGATTCACAACAACGCCTACTCCAACCTGGTCTCGCAGGGGTTCCGTCGAAGCGGGATGTTCACCTACCGCCCCTACTGCGACGGCTGCAAAGCCTGCATCCCGCTGCGTGTCATTGCCAACCAATTCGTTCCAGGCCGTAGCCAGCGGCGCGCCTTGGCACGCCATGGCGCGCTACGGGCCAGGGTGCTGAAGCTCTGCTTCGTGCCCGAGCATTACCAGTTGTACCTGAGCTACCAGAATGGTCGCCACCCCGGTGGTGGCATGGACCACGACAGCATTGACCAGTACACACAGTTCCTGCTGCAAAGCCGGGTCAACTCGCGCCTGATCGAGTTTCGTCTGGATACGGGCGATGAGGGGGATGGAGCGGGTGGCGCGCTGAAAATGGTGGCGATCGTTGATGTGCTCGAAGACGGGTTGTCGGCTGTCTATACCTTCTATGAGCCCGAGCCGCAGACGAGCTTTGGCACCTACAGCGTGTTGTGGCAGATCGAGCAGGCCAAGCAACTCGGGCTGCCGTATGTCTATCTGGGTTACCTGGTCAGGCAGAGCCCCAAAATGCGCTACAAGGCGCGGTTTCGGCCGCACGAAACGCTGATTGACGGGGTTTGGCAGGCCGGCAAAGGGTAGCGCTGCGCGGCAGAGGTGGCGCGGACAGCCGGCGTGAACAGGCCAATGCAGGGTGGAATCGTTCGGCATTTCACTTGATAAAATCTGGAAAACCGTTTGAAGCCAACCATGCGCAAGAAATCGGGCCGTTCGCCCGCACCGGTGATTCAGGTCATCGAACGGATGTTCACTCTGATCGACGTGCTGGCCTCGCGTGAGGAAGCCATGTCGCTCAAGTCCATCAGCGAAAAAGCCGGCCTGCATCCGTCAACGACGCACCGCATTCTTAACGATCTGGCCTTCGGCCGGTATGTCGAGCGCCCCGCGCCCGGGAGCTACCGCCTCGGCATGCGCATGCTGGAGCTGGGCAATCTGGTGAAAGGCCGGCTGAACGTGCGGGACGCAGCCTTGCTGCCCATGCGCGAGCTGCACAAGATGATTCAGCAACCGGTGAATCTCAGCGTTCGTCAGGGGGACGAAATTATCTACATTGAGCGCGCCTACAGTGAGCGTTCGGGCATGCAGGTGGTACGCGCCATCGGCGGTCGCGCGCCGTTGCATCTGACTTCGGTGGGAAAGTTGTTTCTCGCCGCCGACGATGTGGCCCGCGTTCGCGCCTACGCCACGCGCACCGGCCTGCCCGGACAGACTCGAAACAGCATCACGCAACTGTCGGTGCTGGAGCGCGAGCTGACCCGGATCCGGCACTCAGGTACGGCCAGGGACAGCGAGGAACTGGAACTGGGTGTGCGCTGCATCGCCGCCGGCATCTACGACGATCAGGACAAACTGGTGGCCGGACTTTCGATCTCGGCGCCGGCCGACCGGCTCGATGAAGGCTGGCTACCGAAGCTTCAAGGCACGGCGCGCAGGATCTCGGCGATCCTAGGTCACGCGAATTCGCTGACGGCAGAAGCCAGCTTGAACGAAGTGACCGGTTAGCCGGGCGCCACACGCGCCGGGGCGCGAGTTTCCAGCCAGCGCCGAACCCGCTCGGCGTCGCCAAGCCGGCTCAGCTTCCCAGCCGAATCTAGAAAAACCATGATGAGTTTGCGCCCGGCCAGTTCAACCTGCATGACGAGGCAGCGACCAGCCTCGGAGATGTACCCGGTTTTCTGCAGACCGATATCCCAGCCTGGATTGTTCACAAGTCGATTCGTGTTTTTGTACCGCAAGGTGCGATTTCCGACGTCGACCTGGTACGCTGGTGACGTCGACATCTGCCGCAGCATCGGGTCGTCGTAGGCCACATTGACCAGCAGGGCCAAGTCCTGCGCCATCGACTGGTTCAGACTGGACAATCCGGTCGGTTCGACAAAGCGGGTGTCGTTCATGCCATACCCCTTGGCCTTGTCATTCATCTGCCGCACGAGCTCCGACATTCCGCCGGGAAAGGTTCGCCCCAACGCATGGGCCGCGCGGTTCTCGCTTGACATCAGCGCCAGATGCAACAGCTCCGACCGGGTTAGCGTCGTTCCGACTTTCAATCTGGAGCGGCTGCCCTTCTCCGTGTCGAGGTCGTCCTGGGTAATCGTGATCGGCTCGTCCATGGGCAGCTTGGCGTCGCTGATCACCAGGGCCGTCATCAGTTTCGTCAAAGAAGCGATCGGCAGAACAGCGTTTTCGTTCTTGCTAAGCAGGACCTCGCGGGTGACCTGGTCAATGACCAGGGCCACGTTCGACTTCAGGGGCAATATGCTTTCGGTGTGCTGCAACCCGGCCAGTTGTCCGCGCGACGGTCGCGCGGCGACCGGCCGAACCTTGGCTCGAACCGCGCTCTTGGAACGCGCAACTGTGCCACCCTGCTTGGCCGAACTTGCCACCCGCTTGGCCGACACCAATCCCGCGTCGGTGCTCCGCTGCCGCACCTCGGCGAGGGCCGTTCCCGCCAGAATCAGCGCAAGGGCCGCTCCGAGCACCAACCTTAGCTGCTTGAAATGCCGCGCTCGGCAATTGGACATGATACGGAGCCCCCGGACGTGAACCACCGGCGGAGTGTACCCATGTCTAAAAAAATACGCAATATCAGTGACTTACGCTCATCTTCTAATGTTGCTTGTAAGCCATTCTCAAGGCAGCCCTACGATTTAGCCCTGTGCAGCAACCCTCTCGGACTTGTTTTGCAGCTTGTTCAGCGCACTGAGGTAGGCCTTGGCGGATGCAACCACAATGTCGGGGTCCGCGCCAACGCCGTTCACAACGCGCCCGGCATGCTGCAGCCGGACCGTCACCTCGCCCTGGCTTTCCGTAGAGCCGCTGATGGCGTTCACCGAATAGAGCACCATTTCGGCCCCGCTTGCGACTCGGGTCTCAATCGCCTTCAGTGAAGCGTCCACCGGCCCGTTGCCATCGGATTCGCCGACGCACTCCTGCCCGCCGATCATGATCACGACCCTGGCATGGGGCCGTTCAGCGGTTCCCGACTTCTGCGACAGCGAAACCAGCGAATACTGCTCGGACTCGGCCGCCGCCGCTTCGTCGCCAATGAGGGCAATGATGTCCTCGTCAAAGATGTCGCTCTTCTTGTCAGCGAGTTCCTTGAAGCGGGCGAAGGCGTGGTTGGTTTCCGCTTCACTTTCAAGCGAAATCCCCAGTTCCTGCAGGCGTTGCTTGAACGCGTTGCGTCCCGACAGCTTTCCCAGCACGATCTTGTTGGCGCTCCAGCCCACGTCTTCGGCGCGCATGATCTCGTAGGTGTCGCGCGCCTTCAGCACCCCATCCTGGTGAATGCCGCTGGCGTGGGCAAAGGCGTTGGCGCCAACCACCGCCTTGTTCGGTTGCACCACAAAACCGGTGATCTGGCTGACCAGGCGCGAAGTGGCCAGGATGTGCTTGGTGTCCACGTTGAGCCAGAGGTCGAAATAGTCGTTGCGCGTCTTCACCGCCATGACGATCTCCTCAAGGCTGCAGTTGCCGGCGCGTTCGCCCAAGCCATTGATGGTGCATTCAACCTGGCGCGCCCCGCCGATCTTCACGCCAGCCAGCGAATTGGCAACCGCCATGCCAAGATCGTTATGACAATGGACCGACCAGACCACCTTGTCGGAGTTGGGAACGCGCTCGCGCAATGTCTTGACGAAGTTCCCGAACAGCTCGGGCACGGCATAACCCACCGTGTCAGGAATGTTGATGGTGGTGGCCCCCTCCTTGATGACCGCTTCGATGATCCGGCACAGAAAGTCCGGGTCGCTGCGGTAACCGTCTTCCGGGCTGAACTCGACATCGGCGACCAGGTTGCGCGCAAAGCGCACGGAGAGCCTGGCCTGCTCAAACACCTGCTCCGGCGTCATCCGCAGCTTTTGCTCCATGTGCAAGGCGCTGGTCGCGATGAAGGTGTGGATACGGCTGCGCGCTGCTCCTTGCAGCGCCTCGGCCGACCTGGAAATGTCACGGTCATTGGCGCGCGACAAGGAGCAGACGACCGCGTCCTTGATGGCGCCGGCAATGGCCCGAACGGCTTCGAAGTCCCCGTTGGACGAAGCGGCAAACCCGGCCTCGATGACGTCGACCTTGAGCCGCTCGAGTTGGCGCGCGATGCGCAGCTTCTCGTCCTTGGTCATCGAAGCGCCGGGCGACTGCTCGCCGTCCCTCAAGGTGGTGTCAAAAATGATCAGTTGGTCAGTCATCGTCATCTCCATCAATCAGTCATGCCGCCAGGAACCGCGGCCGGTCAACATCGAAACTTCAAGCGCGCAAAGCAAAAGGCCCGTTGCAGCTTGCATACGGGCCTTGAGGTGTGAACGCGTGCGCGACTATACCGGCCCTTGTGGCTCCAGTAGCAGCAGCAGAACATCACGCTTCATGACGGCAATGTATCACATCCCGGCCATCAATGCAGCCCGCGTTCGTCGGGCTCATCGGTGGAGGTGCTGATCACGCTGGTCTGCACTCCCTTGGCTCGGCGCCAGCCGTACAGCACATAACCACTTAATCCGTAGCCGATAAACAGCGCAAACAGGAGCACCGGCGGATCGATGTTGATCACGGCAATCCCGATCGCGATCAGCACGATGGCCGTGAACGGAACGCTTTGCTTCATGTGAAAGTCCTTGAAGCTGTAAAAGGGCAGATTGGTGACCATCGTCAATCCGGAAAACAAGGCCAGGCCCAGCATGTACCAGGCCACACTGTTGCCCTTGATACCCAGCTCGGTCATCAGCCAAATGAATCCGGCCACGATGGCTGCTGCACCGGGGGACGGCAGGCCTTGAAAGAATCGCTTGTCCACCACCGCGGTATTGACGTTGAAGCGGGCCAGACGCAGCGCCGCGCAGGCACAGTAAACAAAGGCGGCAATCCAGCCCCAGCGCCCCAGTCCCTTGAGCGCCCATTCGTAGGCGATCAGTGCCGGCGCTGCGCCAAAAGACACCATGTCCGACAACGAATCCATCTGCTCGCCAAACGCGCTTTGCGTATGCGTCATGCGCGCAACCCGCCCGTCCAGGCCGTCCAGCACCATGGCGCAAAAGATGCCAAGCGCGGCCAGGTCAAAGCGGTTGTTCATCGCCATCACCACAGCGTAGAAACCGCCAAAAAGCGCCGCCAGCGTGATCAGATTGGGCAGTACGTAAATGCCCTTTTTCAGCTTGCGCAACCCGGCGTCAGCGGGCCGGTCCGTGCTGGCTGACTCATCAGAATCTTGCATGTCCATGCCCCGATTGTGCCGCTCGCTCAGCCAGCGCCTGGAACAGCGTCCCTCGTCGGCGCCATGGGCCCCTTAGTTTCTCGCCTGATCCACCAGCTTGTTCTGCTTGATCCAGGGCATCATCGCGCGCAGTTTTTCGCCCACCGTCTCGATCTGGTGCTGCGCCGTCAGACGGCGACGGCTCAGCAGCGTGGGCGCGCCGGCCTGGTTTTCCAGGATGAAGCTCTTGGCATATTCACCTGACTGGATGTCGGCCAGGCACTTGCGCATCGCGTCCTTGGTTGCCGCCGTCACGATCTTCGGTCCGCTCACGTATTCGCCGTACTCCGCGTTGTTCGAGATCGTGTAGTTCATGTTGGCGATGCCGCCTTCGTAGATCATGTCGACGATCAGCTTGAGTTCGTGCAGGCACTCGAAGTAGGCCATTTCCGGGGCGTATCCGGCTTCCACCAGCGTCTCGAAACCGGCCTTGATCAGTTCCACCGTGCCGCCGCACAACACGGCCTGCTCGCCGAACAGGTCGGTCTCGGTCTCTTCGCGGAAGTTGGTCTCAATGATGCCGGCCTTGCCGCCACCATTGGCCATCGCGTAGGACAGGGCCATGTCGCGCGATTTGCCAGACTTGTCCTGATGCACCGCCACCAAATGCGGCACGCCTGCGCCCTGGGTGTAGGTATTGCGCACCGTGTGACCCGGGGCCTTGGGCGCCACCATCCAGACGTCCAGGTCGGCACGTGGCGCCACCAAACCGTAGTGCACGTTGAAGCCATGCGCAAAGACGAGCGATGCGCCCTGCCTGATGTTGGGCGCCACATCGTTTGCGTAGACCGCGCCGATCTGCTCATCGGGCAGCAACATCATCACCACGTCGGCCGCACGGACAGCGTCCGCCACTTCGGCCACCTTGAGGCCGGCTTTTTCCACCTTGCTCCAGGACGCGCCGCCCTTGCGCAACCCCACCACCACCTTGACGCCACTGTCATTCAGGTTCTGCGCGTGGGCGTGCCCCTGTGAACCATAACCGATGATGGCGACCGTTTTGCCCTTGATCAGGCTCAGGTCGCAGTCCTTGTCGTAATAAACCTTCATGGTCTTCCTTTCGTTGCCAGAGATACCTTGGGAAATTGTCGGGGTCCCCAAACCCACTTCAAATCAACAGCGGCAGAACAGCGCGCCAACCCGTCGGGCGAATCTGCCGCGCAAACGTCAAACCCGCAGAATACGCTCGCCGCGGCCGATGCCGCTCGCGCCAGTGCGCACCGTCTCCAGAATCGCGGCACGATCCAGGGCAGCAAGAAAGGCATCGTTCTTGCCCTGGTCTCCCGTCAGCTCGATGGTGTAACTCCTCTCGGTGACGTCAATCACACGGCCACGAAAGATGTCCGCCATGCGCTTCATTTCCTCGCGTTCCTTGCCGACAGCCCGGACCTTGACCATCATCAATTCGCGTTCCGTGTAGGCGCCTTCCGTGAGATTGACCACCTTGACCACATCGATCAGACGATTCAGGTGCTTCGTGATCTGCTCGATCACGTCGTCCGACCCTTCGGTCTGAATCGTCATGCGCGACAGGCTTGGATCCTCGGTCGGCGCCACCGTCAGGCTCTCGATGTTGTAGCCACGGGCCGAGAACAGGCCGACCACGCGGGACAGAGCGCCCGGCTCGTTTTCCAGCAAAACTGCAATGATGTGTTTCATGATGAGTAGATTCCTCTTTTCGGTGCCCTCCCCGCCCGGCGGTAACCGGACGGCTTGGCAGCCAATAGATTCTTCGGATTGTCATGCCGGACTTGATCTGGCATCCACGCTGGCGAACGAACATGGATGGCGGGGCTAGCCCGCCATGACAGGCTTTTGTCTTTACAGGTCTTCGGACCCCAGCAGCATTTCGGTGATGCCCTGGCCGGGTTTCACCATCGGGAACACGTTTTCCGTCGGATCGACGCGGAAATCCATGAAAACGGTGCGGTCCTTGAGCTTGCGCGCTTCGCGCAGCGCCGGCTCCACATCCTGCGGCTTGTCGATCAGCATGCCGACATGGCCATAAGCCTCGGCGAGCTTCACAAAATTAGGCAGCGCATCACTGTAGCTGCAGCTGTAACGACCCTGGTAGTCAAATTCCTGCCACTGGCGCACCATGCCCAGGTAACGGTTGTTCAGCGACACGATCTTGATCGGCGTGTTGTATTGCAGGCAGGTGGACAGCTCCTGGATGCACATCTGCACCGAGCCATCACCGGTGATGCAATAGACTTCGCTGTCAGGCCGGGCCAGCTTGATGCCCATGGCATAGGGAAGGCCCACGCCCATGGTACCCAGGCCGCCCGAGTTGATCCAGCGGCGCGGCTCGTCGAACTTGTAGTATTGCGCGGCCCACATCTGGTGCTGGCCAACATCGGACGTGATGTAGGTATCGGCGTCCTTGGTCATGTTCCACAGCGTCTCCACCACGTACTGCGGCTTGATCACGTCGCCCGAACCCATGCTGTACTTCAGGCAATCGCGCTTGCGCCAGGCTTCAATGGTTTCCCACCAAGCGCCCAAAGCGTTGGCGTCGGGCTTGAGGCCGGACTCCTTGATCATGGCGATCAGATCGGTCAGCACGTCCTTGACGTCGCCGACGATGGGGATGTCCACCTTCACGCGTTTGGAGATGCTCGACGGATCGATGTCGATGTGAATGATCTTGCGTTCGTTCTGCGCAAAGTGTTTCGGGTTGCCGATCACGCGGTCGTCAAAACGCGCACCGACGGCCAGCAAAACGTCGCAGTTCTGCATCGCGTTGTTGGCTTCGAGGGTGCCGTGCATGCCCAGCATGCCCAGAAATTTCTTGTCGCTGGCCGGGTAAGCGCCCAGGCCCATCTGCGTGCTGGTACAGGGGTAGCCCAGCATATCGACCAAGATGCGCAGCTCTTGCGAGGCGTTGCTCATCAACACGCCACCGCCGGTGTAAATGTAAGGCCGCTTGGCCGTCATCAGCAATTGCAGCGCCTTCCGAATCTGGCCGCCATGGCCTTTGCGCACCGGGTTGTAGGAGCGCATTTCAATGGTCTGCGGGTAGCCGGTGTAAAGCGTCTTGTTGAACGAGACATCCTTGGGCACATCCACCACCACGGGGCCTGGCCGGCCGGTGCGGGCGATATGAAAAGCCTTTTTCATGGTTTCAGCCATGTCCCGCACATCCTTGACCAGGAAGTTGTGCTTGACGATGGGTCGCGTGATGCCGACCGTGTCGCACTCCTGGAAGCCATCCGTGCCGATGGCATGGGTTGGCACCTGGCCGGTGATGATCACCATCGGGATGCTGTCCATGTAGGCCGTGGCAATACCGGTGACAGAGTTGGTTACGCCCGGGCCGGAGGTCACCAGCACCACACCCACGTCCCCGGTAGCGCGGGCATAGCCGTCGGCCGCATGAACGGCCGCCTGTTCATGACGCACCGTAACGTGCTGGATAGTGTCCTGCTTGTAAAACGCGTCATAGATATGAAGCGCCGCACCACCGGGATAGCCCCAGACGTACTTGACGCCTTCAGCCTGCAAGGCTTTGATGAGAATCTCCGCCCCGCGAAGGACTTCGGATTGCGCAGTTGGATTTGAGTTTGCAGACGCTGCTGCTGCCGAAGCGATTTCGGCTTTTGTGATTTCCATGATGAACCTTTGTGAATTTCTCTGACGAAATACCCAGGGTGCCCCTTCGCAAACACTTGTGATGCCGCGTCGAAACTTGAGACCAAAGTCATGGGCGGATGGATCGTGCCGCCGTACCTTGACCCGTTTGCCTTTTGCTTGCCGGCCCATTATCGCACTGCAGCAAGCGCCGGTCGGCACGGCCTGAGTGGGCCGATACCCGGTGCCATAATGGTTCGAGAACGCAGCAGCAGCATCTCCCCACGGGAGAAATTTCCAGGCCGCGACGCCCGATTTTCAACCCTTGGCCACCGAACAAGAACTGTCGGATTTCCTGAAAAGCGTCGAAAAGCGCGCGTTCAAGCGGTCCGCCTACCATGTTCGTGACCGAGAGGCCGCGCTGGATATCGTTCAGGACAGCATGCTGAAGCTGGCGCAACACTATGGCGACCGTCCAGCCACCGAGTTCCCGATGCTGTTCCAGAGGATCCTGTCGAACTCGACGATGGACTGGTTCAGGCGCAGCAAGACTCACAACGCGCTTTTTTCCAACCTGAGCGACTTCGACGGCGATGATTCCACGGGCGAATTCGACCTTCTCGAAACTTTATCCTCATCAACCGACTCTGAGGCCCAGGAGAGCGCCGAGGATTCGACCTCACGCGCCCAAACCTTGCATCAAATCGAGGTCGCGATTCAGACATTGCCGGCACGTCAACGCGAAGCCTTCCTCATGCGTTACTGGGAAGAGATGGATGTCGCGGAAACGGCGGCTGCCATGGGTTGCACCGAGGGCAGTGTCAAGACACATTGCTGGCGGGCGGTTCATGCGCTAAGCAGGTTGCTTAAGGCCAAGGGCGTCACACTATGAATCACAAAACGCAACTTCAAACCGAGATGATGCAGGACAGGTATGGCTTGCGCCTGGCCGCCCAACTCAATCTTGGAATTTCGCGGATTCCTTACGAGGTTTCGGAGCGGCTGCGAGCGGCGCGGGAACGGGCTCTGGCGTTGCGCAAGCGCCCAGGGCTTCGAACCTCTGGCACCGTGATTCTGGTCGGAGGCGGCACCCTCGCCCTGGAACCGGGCGACGGAGGGCTGGGCTGGATGGCCCGGCTTGCTTCCCTGCTCACGTTGGCCGCCCTGGTGCTCGGTTTGGTCACCGTCCAGTCCTTGCTGGATGACCTGCGGGCCGACGAATTGGCGGAGGTCGACACGGCTCTGCTGACCGACGATCTGCCCCCCTCTGCCTACGCCGACACCGGATTCCTGCAGTTTCTGAAGTCCGGCGCTGACCGGCCCTAGCCCGGCGCTGGCCAGCGACACGGGCCGTGTCTGATTGCCCCGCATTCATGAAAAGGTCCATGCCTGAAGCCGGCACTGCCGCCTGCGTGCGAATCGCGCTGCTGGCGCTGTTGTTCGCCTGCTCCATGGCGAAGGCCCAAGCGACGAAGTTGGCGGGAACAGCAACCACGGGAATCCCCGCAGCCGTGGTTCGACCTGGTCCGGACGCCGGGCTGGCCTGGCAGGAACTCTCTGCCGGGCAACAGGCGGCGCTGCATCCCCTGGCCGATAGTTGGGTTTCGCTGAGCAGCGCACAAAAGCGAAAATGGATCGCGCTGTCCAGAAACTTTCCCAAGCTGCCGGCGCCGGAGCAGGCGCTGTTGCACAGCCGCATGTCAAGTTGGGCCGGCTTGAGTCCCTCCGAGCGGACGCGGGCCCGCCTCAATTTCTCCGAAAGCAGAGCCGTGCAGGCGGACGATCGAAAGGCGAAATGGGAGGCGTACCAGTCGCTGACACCGGCGCAGAAGAAGGAACTCGCGCAGCATCGGGCCGGCCCGCGACGCGTCCCCCCGGCAGTCACGGCAGCTGCGCCCAGCCAGGCACCGGTTGATTTGCCTGCCGGTACCGGCACCGAATCCGCTGGCAAGCGCCGCCCTACCGTTCCGGCCAGAGTTGTCCTTCCGGACAGCAGTTTCGACTCCAATACGCTGCTGCCACAGCGGGGGCGCAAACCGTCGCGACCCTGACGTCGGCTCGGATCATGGAAAATGATCCGCTGCATCTTGACGCATCTCCTTGAATTGCGCTGCTTTGTTACCGTCGCTGATCGCACCCAGCCTTTGGCGACGCATGGCTTGTTGGCTTTACGAGGGCGTGCTCCTGTACGCGGTTCTTTTCATCGGAAGCTACCTGTTCAGCAGCCTCACCCAGACACGCCACGCATTGGCCAATCGGCACGCCCAGCAGGGATTCCTGTTCCTGCTGCTCGGTATCTATTTCATCTGGTTCTGGCGACGCGGTCAGACCTTGGCCATGAAGACCTGGCATATCCGCCTGGTTGATCGCCAGGGTCAGTCAATCAGCCAGGCGCGCGCCAGCCTGCGCTACCTGCTGAGCTGGATCTGGTTTCTGCCTCCCATCATGCTGTCCTGGCAGGCGCAGATCACAGCCGCGGCGACCCTGCTGGTGGCAGCCTGCTGGGTTCTGCTCTGGGCTCTGCTCAGCCAGTTTCATGCAGAACGGCAGTTCCTGCATGATGCGATCGCCGGAACCCGGCTGGTGCCGGCGGTAGCGCCCGCATGAATACGACCGAAGCGCCCGAGGTCAACCCGCAAAAACGTCGGAGCGGACTGGCCCGCCTGTGGCATGCGGCTGGCTACTCACTCGAAGGAATGCGCTCGGCCTGGCGTGAGACGGCTTTTCGCCAGGAGGTCTACGTCGCCATGTTGTTGCTGCCTGCCTCACTCTGGCTGGGCCGCAATTGGCTCGAAACCGCCCTGCTCGCAGGGTCATGGGTCCTTGTCATGGTGGTCGAACTGCTGAACACAGGCATCGAGGCGGCCATTGACCGAATTGGCCCCGAGTTTCACCACCTGTCGAAACGCGCCAAGGATTTGGGCAGTGCCGCGGTGCTCCTGAGTCTGCTGTTGTGTGCGGCGATCTGGGCCGCGGCCCTTGCCAGCCGCGGGTTCGCCTGAGCGTCAACGCGGACATCCTGCGCGGCGCGTCCTTCGTCGTTTCCGGCCATGGCGACACGGCGCGCCGAACTCAACGTTGCTAGACAGCCGCCTCGTTCTCTTCGCCGGTCCGGATTCGAACCACCCGTTCCACCGAAGTGATGAAGATCTTGCCGTCGCCAATCTTTCCGGTGCGCGCGGCCTTGACGATGGCGTCGACGCAGCGCTCGACTTCATCGCCCTGCACGACGACTTCGACCTTGACCTTGGGCAGGAAATCGACCACATACTCGGCGCCGCGATACAGCTCGGTGTGGCCCTTCTGACGACCAAAACCCTTCACCTCGGTCACGGTCAGTCCGGTGACGCCGCACTCGGCAAGGGCCTCCCGGACCTCCTCCAGTTTGAATGGCTTGATGATGGCGGTGATTTGTTTCATTCGGTTCTCCTCATTCGCGAAACTTGCTGGTAACGGGATAGCGCCAGTCCTTGCCAAAACTTCGGTGCGTGACACGAATTCCGATCGGAGCCTGGCGCCTCTTGTACTCGTTGATCTTAATCAGTTGGGTCACCGCTTCGACCACGGTTCGCGGCAGTCCTTGGCCGACCAGGTCCTCGACGCTGTCGTCGTTCTCCATGTAGCCCTGCAAAATCGCGTCGAGCACGTCGTAGGGCGGCAAACTGTCCTGGTCGGTTTGATCGGCGCGCAATTCAGCGCTCGGCGGGCGCGTCAAGATGCGCTGCGGGATCGGTCGGCTGCCGCAGCCGTAGGGATCGTTTTCATTGCGCCAGTGCGCCAGCCGGAACACCGATGTCTTGACCAGATCCTTGATCACGGCGAAACCGCCGGCCATGTCGCCGTACAGGGTGCAGTACCCGGTCGCCAGCTCCGACTTGTTGCCGGTCGTCAGCACGATGCTGCCCAGCTTGTTGGACAGGGCCATCAGCAGGGTGCCGCGAATCCGCGCCTGAATATTCTCTTCAGTGGCGTCTTGCGCAAGTCCAGAGAAATGCGGGGCGAGTGAAGCCTTGAACGCCTCCATCTCGGGCAGGATGGAGATTTCGTCGTAGCGCAGCGCCAGTCGGCGCGCCATCTCACGCGCATCAAGCCAGGAAATTTCGGCGGTGTAGGGTGAAGGCATCATCACAGCCCGAACCCGATTGGCCCCAAGCGCGTCCACCGCGATCGCCAACACCAGCGCCGAATCGACACCTCCCGAGAGACCCACGATGGCACCGGGAAACCCGTTCTTGCCGACATAGTCGCGCACTCCCAGTACCAGTGCGTCCCACAGTTCGGCCTCAGGCGAGCGTGCTGGCTCCAGCTTGGCGTCAAGCTGCACCCTCCCGCCGGTCCGCTGCGCCGAAACCAGAAACAACTGCTCCTGGAAACTCTTCGCCAGGCCGGTCACGTTGCCCGAGGCGTCCAGACAGAACGAGCTCCCATCAAAAACCACCTCGTCCTGCCCGCCAACAAGGTGGCAGTAAACCAGCGGCAGTCCGCAAGCGCGGCAGCGCTGCGCCATCCGCTCGATCCGTTCCCTCACCTTGCCGACATGGAACGGCGAAGCGTTGATGACCACCAGCAACTCAGCCCCGGCCTGCAAGGTCGAAGTGACCGGCTCGTCGAACCAGGCGTCCTCGCAAATCAGCAGGCCAATCTTGACGTCCATCACCTCGAAAACACAGTCGCGCCGGCCCGGCGCAAAGTAGCGACGCTCGTCAAAGACCTGGTAGTTGGGCAGCTCGCGCTTGAAATAGGTATGCAGGCGCCGACCCTGGGAAATAACCGTCGCGGCGTTGTGGCAGCGCGGCTCCGAAACCGAGCGCAGTCGCGGCTCGGAGGAGGTCTGCATCGCGGCCGGGTGTCCCACCACCACCATCAGACCCTTCAGGTGGGCCAGAGCCTCGGCGATCTGATCAACGGCGGCATCGCAGGCCGCGACGAATGAAGGGCGCAGGTACAAATCCTCCGCCGCGTAGCCACACACCGCGAGTTCGGGCGTCAGCAGCAGCCGGGCACCCTTGGCGTAGGCCTGCTCTGCAGCGTCCACGATCCGCCGCGCGTTTCCCGCCATGTCACCAACGACAAAATTGAGCTGTGCAACGGCAATCGTGAGGGACATCGGGTACGGCGCGGGCCGGGGGAAAACTGGATACTAGCGGGGTGCCAGCGGACTCAGAAGATTATGTCATTCGAATCCAGTGCGACCCGCGTGCGCTGGATGCGAACGCGTGGAACCAACTGCTGCAAAGTCAGGCGGCAGCTACGCCTTTCATGCGCCATGAGTACCTGCTGGCGATGCATGCGGCTGCCTGCGCCGTGCCGCGGACCGGCTGGACGGCGTATTTCTTCACCCTGCATGGAAAGGATGGGCTCGAGGCCGCAACGGTGCTGTACGTGAAGGGCCACTCCTACGGCGAGTATGTGTTTGACTGGGCCTGGGCCAATGCCTACCAGCAACATGGCCTGGACTACTATCCCAAAGCCGTGGTCGCCTCGCCCTTCTCACCCGTGCCAGGGACACGACTGCTGGCGCGCGATGAAAGCGCGCGACGCCATCTCCTGGACGCGCTGCTTGACTGGTGCAAGGCGCAGAAACTGTCATCGCTGCACCTGCTTTTTGCCGATGCCGGGGATATGGCATGCTGCGCCGAAGCCGGCCTGATGCTGCGCCACGGGATCCAGTTCCATTGGCAAAACAGGGATCCCGGTCACGCCAGTTTCGAGCAGTTTCTGGCGACACTTTCACAGGAGAAACGAAAGAAAATCCGGCGCGAGCGACGCAAGGTGCATGACGCAGGCATCCGTTTTCGCTGGGTCCGCGGCCGAGACATTGGCGGCGCGGACTGGGATTTCTTTTACGCCTGCTATGAACGCACCTACCTTGAGCACGGCAACTCACCTTACCTGACGCGAGAGTTTTTTCGCCGCATGGAGCGGGACATGCCGGAAAACTGGCTGCTGTTCATCGCCGAAAGGACCTCGGGCGCCATGCAGATCCCGATCGCGGCGAGCTTGATCGCGCTCGGCAGCGAGTCGGCACAGGCGACCGCGCCAGGACGGTCGGGAACCATGAACAAGGTGGCCTATGGCCGTTACTGGGGTGCGCTGGAGCGCGTCGACTGCCTGCATTTCGAGGCCTGCTATTACCAGCCGCTGACCTGGTGCATCGACCATGGCTATGTCCGCTTTGAGGGCGGCGCCCAGGGCGAGCACAAGATGGCAAGGGCCTTGATGCCGGCACGAACCACTTCGGCTCACTGGCTGGCGCATCCCGGATTTGCCGACGCGGTCGAACGCTTCTTGCAGCGCGAGGAACAGGGTATTGGCGCCTACGTCGAGCATCTCGCTTCGCGCAGCCCGTTTCGTAGCGACATCCGAGACCCGGAAAAGCACGATTGACACGCGTCCCGGCATGCTCGTCACGACTCGCAATGCGCCCGTTGCACTATGAACACCCTCGGCCCTGAATGATTGCGTGAACGCCCTGCCCCAATCCGCTGTGCCTGCGAGCAGGATCAGGCAACCGGGCCGCGCGCTGCACCCCGGCTTCACGCTGATCGAGCTCATGCTGGTGGTCGCGATCATCGGCATTCTGGTGGCTATCGCATTGCCGATGTACGAAGACTACGCCGTTCGCGCCAAGGTGGCGGAGGTGATTCTCGCCACCTCTCCGGCGCGGACCGCCGTTGTCGACGCGGCACA
>JBCKPE010000011.1:0-34177 GCA_038901875.1 Burkholderiaceae bacterium | reverse complement strand
ACTCGAACGCAGGCCTCCACTGTGCAGCTTCGCAGGCACTACGTTCCGGCCTGCCCTGGCCGGCGCTGCTGCTCGGTCTGGTGCTTGCTCTGCCTCTGGCCTGGATTGGCTACTGCGCCGCGCTTGATACCGTGGCGCGCCAGCAGCTCGGCGCCGACCCATTGCAGGTAGGCGTTGATCCGTTCGCTGCCGGCCCAGGCGTTGAAGTAGACGGTTTGCCCCCTGGCGCGAGATTCGATCGCGCTCCAGCCAGCGCCGGTCTGCGCGCCGGCCATGCTGCCGGAGCAGGCGGCCAGCAGGAGAAAGAGGCGGCGGCGCGTGAGCGCGGGTGCGTGAAAAGTGTGCATTTGCATGGGTTGGGAGTCCAGTCCCGCTCAGGGTTTGTCGGGAGTTCTTGGGATGGAATGGCTTGGTCGAACGGATGGCCGCGCTTCTTAGGCGAATGAAGTCTTCTTTTGGAGCATGGTTGGCATTCGCAGTTCAACCCAGCAGAGCCTGTGCGAACTCCGCCGCGTCGAATGTTTGCAGATCCTCGAGTTTCTCGCCGACGCCGATGAAGTAAATGGGAACAGGTCGCTCCCTGGCAATCGCGGCGATCACTCCGCCCTTGGCCGTTCCGTCGAGCTTGGTGACGATCAGTCCGGTGAGCTGCAACGCGTCGTCGAAGGCCCGCACCTGGGCCAGGGCGTTTTGCCCGGTGTTGCCGTCAATTACCAGCAGAATTTCGTGCGGGGCCGAGCTTGGCGCGTTGTCGATGGCGTCCGCCTTGGCAATGATGCGCTTGATCTTTTTGAGTTCGTCCATCAGGTGCAGTTGCGTCGGCAGGCGTCCGGCCGTGTCCACCAGCACCAGGTCCTTGTCGCGCGCCTTGCCAGCGCAGACCGCGTCGTAGCTGACGGAAGCCGGGTCCCCACCCTGCTGGCTGATGATTTCCACCGCGTTGCGTTCGGCCCAGACCGCCAACTGCTCCCTTGCGGCGGCGCGAAAGGTGTCCGCGGCGGCGAGCAGCACCGTGGCGCCGCCTGCGCAAAAATGATGCGTCAATTTGCCGATCGAGGTGGTTTTTCCCGCGCCATTGACCCCGGTTACCATGATCACCGTGGGTCGATGCGCGCCGATGGCCAGGGTTTTTTGCAGGGGCAACAGCAGTTCGGTCAGGACGTCGGCGAGCAATTTTTTAACCACGCTGGGGTCTTGAGCCTTGTTTTCCTTCACGCGCCGCTTTAATTCGTCCAGCAGGAAAGCGGTGGCCTTGACGCCGGTATCGGCCATCAGCAGCGCCGATTCCAGCTCTTCGTACAGCGCATCGTCGATCCGGGCCCCGGTGAACACCGTGGCAAGCCCTGAGCCGGTCTTGCGCAGGCCGGCGCGAAGTTTTTCGATCCAGCCTCTGCGGTCGACCTGGACTGGCGCCAGGGCCGGCTCGGGCGCTGGCGCCAGGGTCGGCTCAAGCGCTGTCGCCGGGGCCGGGGCCGGCTCGGGCGCGGGAACCAAGCGATCGGGCAGGTCCGTTTCCGCGCCGCTTGACGCGGGTTTGGCGGGTTTTTTTCTGAAAAAACTGAACATGAGGCCTTGCATTGACTCACAGGATTCTATGAAACGAATGTTGATGGCCTGCCGCACGCTGGCCCTTGGTGCTCTGTTGCTGCTGTCGCAACAGGGGGGCGCGCAGGACCAGGCGGCGGCGTTGATCCAGGCCGAGCAGTTCACGCTGGCCAACGGCATGACGCTCATCGTCAAGCCCGATCGCCGTTCGCCGACTGTCGTGCAGATGCTCTGGGTGCGCGCCGGATCGATGGACGAGGTTGATGGCACTTCGGGTGTGGCCCATGTGCTCGAGCACATGATGTTCAAGGGCACTGCGGAGCTCAAGCCGGGCGAGTTTTCGCGCCGCGTTGCAGCCTTGGGCGGGCGCGACAACGCCTTCACTTCCAAGGATTACACCGGCTACTTCCAGCAGGTTCCGTCGAATCGACTGGAGGATGTGATGCGCTTGGAGGCTGATCGCTTTGCGCGCAATCAATGGGCCGACGACGAGTTTTTGCGCGAACTCGAGGTGGTCAAGGAGGAGCGCAGGCTTCGTACCGAGGACAGTCCCAGGGCCCTGATGCATGAAACGCTGATGGCGAGCACCTTCCTGGCCTCGCCCTACCGGCGCCCGATCGTCGGCTGGATGAGCGATCTGGATGCGATGACCGCTACGGACGCTCGCGAGTTCTACCTTAAGTGGTACAGCCCGGGCAACGCTGCCGTCGTGGTGGCGGGCGATGTCGACGTTGCTCAGGTGCGGCGCATGGCCGATAAGTATTACGGCTCGATCCCAGCCAGGGCGGTGCCGCCGCGCAAGCCAAGACTGGAACCGGCGCAAGCGGGCCTGCGCCGCATCGATTTCAAGGCGCCGGCTGAGCAGGCCTCCGTTGTGCTGGTGTTTCGGACCCCGGGCCTGGTCGCGACCGAGTTATCGCAGCAGGCAGGCGCGACGGCGCGGAACTTGACGGCAAGCGATGACGCGCTGGCGCTCACCGTGCTGGCGGCGATTCTCGATGGTTATGACGGCGCCCGGCTGGACCGGGCGCTGGTCCAGGGTGAGAAGCGGCTTGCTGACAGCGTTGGCGCCTGGCAGAACCTGTACGGTCGCGGGCCCAACTTGTTCACCCTGAGCGCTGTGCCCGCTGCCGGGATCGACCCCAGGCAGTTGGAGCAGGCGCTGCGCGATCAGATCCGCAAGGTCGCGCAGGAGGGAGTCAGCGAGGCCGAACTCAAACGCGTCACGACGCGCTGGGTGGCCAATGAAATCTACCAGCTCGACTCCATCATGGCGCAGGCCAGGGAGCTTGGCCAATACTGGATCCAGGGTTTCCCCGTTGACGCCGGCGAACGCTTGATACAACGGCTGCGGCAGGTCAAGGCGGAGCAGGTGCGGGACGTGGCGGCGCGCTACTTCGGGGACGATCAACTGACGGTGGCCACTCTGGTGCCGCAACCGATCGATCGCAATCGCCGTCCACGTGCCGCGCCGGCCGGCGCCCGTCACTGATTGAAGTTTATGCCATCAATAACCCCATCGATGTCTTGGCGCTGCTGTTTTGGCGGGCTCGGAATCGTCGTTGCAACGATGCTGAGCGGCAAGGCCTGGGCCCAGTTGCCGATCCAGCATTGGACCCTGCCCAGCGGCGCGCAGGTTTACCTGATCACCAGTCCATCCATTCCCATGCTCGACGTGCAGATCGACTTTGATGCCGGGTCGCGCCGCGATCCTGCGGGCCAGGCCGGACTGGCCAGCGTAACCGCCCGCATGCTCTCAGCCGGGGTGACTGCGCAAGGCGCTCAGCCGGCGCTGGACGAAAACCAGCTCAGCGAGGCCTGGGCCGACCTTGGCGCATCGTTCGGCGCCAGTGCCGGCAGTGATCGCATGAGTTTCTCGTTGCGCTCATTGACCTACCCGGACCTGCTGACCCAGGCCGTGCAACTGGCCGCGCGCCAGCTCGGTGCGTCGGCGTTCCCAGAGGAAATATGGCAAAGGGAGCGCGAAAAGATCAGCGCCTCACTGAAAGAGTCGGCGACGCGGCCTGCAAGCATTGCCGGCAAGCAGTTTGCGCGCGCCGTGTACGGCGACCATCCCTACGGCTACCAGAGCACCGAGCAGTCGCTGGCCCGGATCAACGTTGCCGACATGCGCGCGCTGCACGCCTCGCTGATTCAACCCTGCCGGGCCAAGTTGAGCATGGTCGGCGCACTCACGCGAGCGCAGGCCGAGCCGTTGGCCGCTGCGCTCTTGTCGCGCTTGGCGCAGGGCTCCTCGGCCAGCTGCGCGCCGCTGCCCGAGGTGGCAGAGGTCGCCGTGCTGCAACAGGGCGGAGATTTTCCGCTGCCCTTTCCCTCGGCGCAGGCCCATGTGCTGATTGGCCAACCTGGATTCAAACGGGACGATCCGGACTTCTTCGCCATGACCGTGGGCAACCACATTCTTGGCGGCAGCGGCATGACGTCCAAACTTTTTGCTGAACTGCGTGAGAAACGCGGACTAAGCTACAGCGTGTACAGCTATTTTTCGCCCGGTCGTCATGCCGGCGCCTTCACGCTCGGGCTGCAGACACGACCCGATCAGGCAGTGCAGGCGGTGCAGGTGGCGCGCGACGTGTTGCGGCGTTTCGTCGCCGACGGGCCGACCGAGGATGAACTGAAGGCGGCCAAGGACAACTTGATTGGCGGCTTCCCGTTGCTGGTTGACAGCAATCGGAAACTGCTCGGCAATGTCGCCAACATCGCCTGGAACGGGCTGTCGCTGGACTATCTGCTGACCTGGACCCAGCGCATCGAGAGAATCAGCGCCGCCGACGTCAAGGCCGCGTTCGCGCGCAAGCTGCAGCCGGACCGGATGGTGACGGTGGTGGTGGGCGGGACAACCTGACTCGCAACGTCAGTCGTTCGATCGACGCTTCATGACGTCGCCGCGCGCAGCAGCAAAGTCATTCTGCGCGCTGCAAGTTGACCGTTGTAGTAGCCAGGCGCCATCTGCGTCTCGGTGAAGCCAAGCCTGCGATAGAAGGACAGGGCCGCAGCATTGTCAGCGCGAAGCTCAAGCCGAATCGAATCGATGCCGGCCACCCTGGCCGACTCGACCAACCACTCCATCAGGCGCCGGCCGATGCCCCGCCGCTGCTGAGTTGGCTGCACGCATAACAGGGCCAGATGCGCGTGAACGTCGCCGAACTGCATGACGGCAAACCCCTGCATGCGCGACCCGTCATAGGCGCCCAGTGCCACTGTCTCGGGGTCGCTGATCAGCGCCGTCATCCGCCGCGGCGTGTAGCGCCACGCCAGCCCGGCCTCGATCAGCTTGCGCGACATCTCGGCCATCTCCCGGGCCTCTTGCACTCGGGCCGGGCGCAGCATCAGGGCGCAGGGGCGATTCACGTTTCAACCAAAAGACAGAACGGTGCGTCGATTCTCTCACCGCGCAGGGCGCGGGAGATCCCGCCAACGCTAACATCCCGGCGAACCACCAACACCCGTCCCGAACGTGCCGCAACTCGATCCGATCAGCCTCGTCAGGACCTGGATCGCCGAGGCCCGGCGCGTTGTCGTGCTGACGGGGGCGGGGATTTCGACCGAGTCCGGCATCCCTGACTTTCGCGGGCCGCAGGGCGTGTGGACCAGCAACCCTGCCGCCGAGTTGCAGTCGACGCTGCAGAACTACCTGGCCGACCCGCAGATACGGCAGGCTGCATGGCGTAGTCGCATGGCGCATCCGGCGTGGACGGCGCAACCCAATCGCGGCCACCTCGCGCTGGTGGAACTGGAGCGCCGCGGCAAGCTGTACGCGCTGATCACGCAGAACATCGATGAGCTGCACCAGATGGCGGGCCATGCCCGGGAGCGCATCATCGAAGTGCATGGAACGATGCGCCGGGTGATGTGCTGGGGCTGCGGCCAGCGCACCCCCATGCCGGATGTGCTGGAGCGCGTGCGTGCCGGCGAGGTCGATCCGGCATGTCGCGACTGTGGCGGAATCCTGAAGAGCGACACGATCTCGTTCGGACAGGCCCTGGTGCCGGCGGTCATCGATCGCGCCCTGTCGGTCGCCGCGGAAGCCGACCTGCTGCTGGCAATCGGCAGTACCTTGCAGGTCTATCCGGTCGCGAGTGTGGTTCCAGTGGCAAGGGATGCTGGTGCGCGCGTCGTCATCATGAACAACCAGCCGACGCCGATGGATTCGCTGGCCGACGCGCTATTGCGCGGACCAATCGGTGAAGTGCTGCCGGCCCTCTGTGCCACATGAAGGGGAACGGCACATGACGACGAGCGACTGTACCTGCCATCCCGCGGTGCTTGAGGCTGGCCGGTACGACGGCCGTGACCCCAAGGACAACAAGTTTTTGGCACTTGCCATCGATGCGCGGGTTGTGTGCATCGTCACCGGGGACGCGGACCTATTGGCCCTGGACCCGTACCGCGGCATCACGGTTTGTACGCCAGCAGAATTTTTGGCTACCCGACCTGAGTTGCCCTGACCGGCCCACGCCATGCTGCCTCCCTTCTCGCCCGCGAAAGTCAGCAAGCCCTGCAACAGTTCCTGATCACGGGCTTTGAGCCGTCGGCCAGTGGACCGCCTGCTAAGCTCAACGCATGAAGAGCAGGGCGGCAGCGCCAAAGGCATCGGCGGCAGCAGCGACGAAGAGGGCGCCCGGCGCGGTGCGGCTGATCGGCGGCCGCTGGAAACGCAGCAAACTGGCAGTGCTGGATCGGCCAGGGCTGCGGCCGACGCCGGACCGTGTCCGTGAGACGCTGTTCAACTGGCTGGGTCAGGACCTGACGGGTTGGCGTTGCATCGACGCCTTTGCCGGCACCGGTGCGTTGGGCTTTGAGGCGGCCTCACGCGGCGCCGCAAGCGTGCTGTTGCTGGAACGGGACCCGGCTTTGATAGAGAAACTGGCCCAGACCAAGGAGCGACTCGCAGCCGACATGGTGCAGGTACAACGTGTCGATGCTCTGCTTGCGCTGAGCCACTTGCCAGAGGCCAGTGTCGATCTGGTCTTGCTGGACCCACCCTTTGATTCACAACTGGCCACCCCGGCGCTGCGGTCCGCTGTCCGGCTGCTTAGCCCGCTTGGGTTCATCTATCTCGAAGCAGCATCCCGTTGGACCGAAGACGCGATGAGCGCGCAGGGTCTGAGTCTCTACAGATACCTGAAGGCTGGGAACGTGCACGCCCATCTGCTGCGCAGAATCGCCCTGGTCTGAAGCGCTGTCGCGTCGCCGCCGGGCTTCTCAGTGCGCAAGACCCAGGCCGTAACGCAAGTGCCTGCGAAGCTGCACAGTGGAGGCCTGAGTTTGAGTCGCCTGCGCTGCGCAGTTGCACAGGCGCCACGCTACGGCGACTCAGGCTGCGCACGGAACGAGTCATGCCGAACATTCATGGCGTGGTGGGTTGCATAATGCGCCGAATGGGTCGGACCCGCCGGCCCGAAAGCCGCTGATGTCAAACAATGTGATCGCCGTTTATCCCGGCACCTTTGACCCGATGACACTCGGCCATGAGGACGTGGTGCGCCGGGCGACGCAGTTGTTTGACACCATCATCGTGGTGGTGGCGGCCGGGCATCACAAGAAGGCCCTGTTCAGCCTGGAGGAGCGCATCGAGATGGCGCGCGAGGTGGTCAAGAACTACCCCAAGGTGAGCGTGGAGGGCTTCAACGGCCTGATGCGCGACTTTGTCGTCGCGCGCGGCGCCAAGGCGATGATCCGCGGCCTGCGTGCCGTCACCGATTTCGACTACGAGTTTCAGCTCGCGGGAATGAATCGAAGCCTGATGCCGGACGTGGAAACCGTGTTCCTGACGCCGAGCGACCGCTACCAGTTCATTTCCAGCACTTTTGTGCGCGAAATTGCCTTGCTGGGCGGCGAGGTCGATAAGTTTGTCGAACCCTTTGTTCGCCAGCGGCTGGAAGACAAGGTCCGCGGTTTGCGCCCGGAGTAGCCGGGAGCGCTGCCGTCCCGGGCGCCCCGCCGCCTTTTCGGGGAAGTGAGCGAACCCCGGCGGGTCAGCCTGCCGCCCTTGGTGACCCCTGCATCGTTGCCACGGCATGCAGGCCGAGTTGGTCGAGCACCTGGGTCGACAGGCGCTGCAGCCTCCGCGATTCGGGTTGTCCGGCGCTGCGCTGCTGGATGATGTTCTGGGCGGCGACAAGCTGGCCGCTGCGCAGCAGGGCGTCGAGGTAGATCTGCTCGAACAGGTCGCGTTGCGCGTGGCTGCCGCCGATCGCCAGCAGGTTCGGAAGGGCCAGCCCCAACTCCTCGAGCGCCTGCGTATGACGGCCCTCGGCATGGGCCAGCAGGCCGCGGCTCGCCGGCAGGCAGACCTTGGCCCAGACCTGATCCTGCCCTGCCCGGCTGGCGTGGCGCTCAAGGTTACGCATCAACTCAGCCGCCTCAGCCCGGCCCGCCCGCGCCAGCCCGTACAAATACTGCAGGTCAAGAAATGGCAGCACGTGATCGTTCAGCCGCTGCGCGAGATAGTCGGCCAGATCCTGCCAGCGGTCTCCAACATCAACCCCGCACAGCTCCAGTCGAGCCAGCAGCGAGACGGCGCCGATCTGGTCCTGGGAATATTCTTTGACGACGCCCCAGACCTGCTTGTCGTAGAGATCGAGCGCGGCATCACCGCGGCCCCGTTCCAGTTCGAACAGAGCCAGGTGCCACCAGTTGTGCGTCTGCATGAATGAGTTGAGTCCGGTCCAGCTCGCGCTGACGCTGTCCATGAAGTCGGCACCTTCGGCAATACGTCCCTGCGTCAGCATGACATGCGCCAGCGCGTGTTGGGCCCAGGGTTCTTTCGGCTTCAGCGCCAGGGCGCGGCGCGCTGCCGCCTCAGCCTCACGCAGAAAATGGCATTGCTCCCAGGCAAACGCCGTCATGCCATGCTGGTAGGCAACGTCAGCCGCTGCCGGCAGCGAGGCCAGCGCCAGCCGCAACATGGCTGGCGCATCGCCAACATTGAACAGGTGGTAGTGCGCCAGTTTGAGCGACGCCAGGTCCCGCGGGTAGTCGGACAGCAGTTGCTGAAAGCTGTTGACGGTTCCGCCGATGTCGCCCGCCGACCAGGCCGCAATCGCCTGGACAAACATCTGTTCACGCCGGCTGGCCCGAATCGGCGAGTTCCGCGCCGCATCAATGAACGGGAGGGCTTGCAGTTGGCCTTCGCGCGACTCGGCGAACAGATGCAGCGCCGCGCAGCAGGCCTGGACATAGGGGCTGGCGTCAGTTGCCGACACTTGCAGCACATTCACGACCCGTGCTTCGCAGGCCAGCAGACCCTCGACGAAGTCATTCACCGCCGCCTCGCTTTGCGGCTGTTCCAGGGTGACAGAGTTTCCCAGGAAGTCCTGCGTCACGGTTTGCCCGTCTCAGCGGATCCGCATCCAGCACGAAGCCAAGCCGCCCATGCGCGGTCGCCTATTGCTGCGGCGGCAGTGGCCAGGGACGTTGCCCCTGGCGCAACTGCTCAAATGCGCGTGACACGCGCAAGACTCCCAAATCGTCGAACCGTTGCCCGGCGATTTGCAGGCCGATCGGCAGCCCGTCGCTCGTGTAGCCGCAGTTAATCGACGCGGCCGGTTGCTCCGACATGTTGTACGGCACGGTGAAAGCAATATGTTCCAGTGGCCGCAAGGGGTCGTTCGTCGGTGACGGCAGTTCCGCGGCAAAAGCGGGAACGGGCGAAGTGGGCGAGATGACGAAGTCGAAAGCGCGGCAGGCGTTGACCGTCGCGACACGCGTCGCGTGGAATTGGCTGAACGCCACGAACACCTCGGTGCCGGACAGACCGTCGGCGCTCTCCGCCCAGGCCCGGATGTAGGGCAGCACCAGCCTGCGTTGTACGGCGGGCAGCGCCAGCAGGTCGACATGCGAGCGCTTGCGCCAGGCCTGGTCCATGCCGTCGAGCATGCCCCGGGTCAGGAACGCTCGCATCGGCGTCACGATGGCGCCCGCCGCCTCGAAAAGTCGCGCCGCCTGCTCGACGGCGGCGCGGATCTCCACGTGGACCGGCAGGCCGCAACCGGCGTCCAGCAGCAAGCCAATCCTGAGCCCGCGCAGCCGCTCCACAGCTTGATCGAGCTCGCTCCAAGCAATCTGCTGCGGCGGCAGGCTCATGCTGTCGCGAGCGTCGGGCAAGGACAAGATCTGCATCATCAGTGCAGCGTCGGCCACGGTACGCGTCATCGGTCCGGCGACGCGCCCGGTGTACGGCGGGTCGATCGGAATGCGGCCCAGGCTCGGCTTGAGCCCGAAGATGCCGCACCAGCCGGCCGGTAGCCGCAGCGAGCCGCCGATGTCGGTCCCCAGGTGCAAGGGGCCGTAGCCGGCAGCGGCTGCCGCTCCCGCTCCGGCGCTGGAGCCGCCCGGCGTCTTGCCCAGATCCCAGGGGTTGCGCGCCAGCAGATGAAAGCTCGACAGCCCGGAGGACAACATGCCGTAGTCCGGCATCGTCGTCTTGCACAGCAGCACCGCGCCGGCCTCGCGCAACCGCGCTGCCGGGGGTGCGTCGGCGTTCGCCGGCGTCAGCTCAACGGCACGCGACCCGAGTGGAACCGGGTCGCCCTTTGTCGCTATGTTCTCTTTCAGGGTAACTGGCACCCCATCGAGCGCTCCGCAAGGCTGCTTGCGTTGCCAGCGCGCCTCGGAAGCACGGGCCTGTTGCAGCGCCAGTTCCGGCCGAAGCAGGTAGGTCGCCTGCAGATGCGGCTCCCAGCGTTGCAGGTGTTCCAGCACGGAGCGGGTCGCCTCGAGCGGCGACAGCGAGCCGTCACTGTACGCTGCAATCAGCGCTTGGGCCGACAGCTCGTGCAGCGCCTGGCTATCGGACGCCATGCGCAGAAAGATACACAGCCGTTCAGGACCAGGACAGCGCCGACAGGTCGTTGACGAAGATCGGCATGTCCTTCCACAGGCCCTTGATGCCCTTTCTGGCAATGGTGGGGAACTGCGGTTGGTACAGGAAGCCATTCGCCGCGTCGTTGGCCAACAGGCGCTGCGCATCGCCGAGAAGCTTGGCGCGCTCGCTGGCGTTACCCGTGGCCTTGATCTTGTCGAACAGTGTGTTGAACTGCGTGGACTGGTAGCCCCAGTAGTAGTCCGGCTTGGCATAGTTGCCAAGGTCGAACGGTTCGACATGCGAGATGATTGTGAGGTCGTAGTTCTTGTTGGTGTAGGTGCCGCTCAGCCATTGCGCCCACTCTACGTTCTGCACCTTCACAACGATCCCAATCTTGGCCAGTTGCGCGACGATCACTTCGCCGCCCTGGCGTGAGTAGGACGGTGGCGGCAGAGTCAGCGTGAGTTCCAGCGGGATCTTGACACCGGCTTCCGCCAACAGGGCCTTGGCCTTGTCGATGTTGAATGGGTTGATGCCTGTGGTGTCGACGTAGCCGAAACCGCCGGGAACGTAGTGGCTGCCAATCGGCGTGCCGAAACCGTCGCCGGCGCCCTCGATGACGGCTTTGCGGTCGATCGCGGCCGAAATGGCGCGGCGCACCCGCACGTCGTCCAGCGGTTTCTTTTTATTGTTCATGGCGAGGATGGTCTTTGCGCGCGAGCCACCCAGGATGACCTGGAATAGTGGGTTGCTCCTGAACTGCGCCACGCTGCGCGTCCCGGCACGCGGGAACGCGTCGACGTCGCCGGCCAGCAGCGAAGCGGCCTGCGCCGCCGTGTCGGAAATGAAGCGGAACGTGACTTTGCGAATCTTGGCCGCACCAGGATTCCGGAAGCCGTCCCACTTTATCAGCGTGACCGAAGAGCCTTTGCTCCATCCGTCGAGCTTGTAGGGTCCCGTGCCCACTGGGTTGGTCGCATTGCCGTCGGCGCTTTTGGGCTCAACGATGATCGAAGTGGCCTGGCCCATCAAGAAGGGAAAGTCGGGGTCGATCTCCCGGTTGATGAGCACCACCGTGTACTGGTCGACCACCTGCGCGCTGAGATTGGCGAAGGTGCGCTTGTCCTTGTTGGTGCTTTTCTCGCTGGCGGCCCGTTCGAAGGAGAACTTGACGGTTTGCGCGTTGAACGGTTCGCCGTTCTGGAATTTCACGCCTTTGCGCAACTTGAAGGTGTAGGTCTTGAGGTCAGGCGAGATTTCCCAGCTCTCGGCCAGTAGCGGCGTGACCGAGTTATCGCTATTGATCTTGGTCAAGGTTTCAAAAACGTTGTAATGCACGATTTCCGCGATGGCGGCCGCTGCACCGGTAGTGGGATCGAGTCCGGGTGGCTCCAGCGCCATGCCCAGTACGATGGAGTCCTTCTTGCTCTGCGCCAATGCGGCGAAAGGAAGGCTGGCCAGCGCGACCGCGCCGACGCCTGTTGTTAGAACGGAACGACGTTTCATCATCATGATTTCTCCTGTCAGGGAAGAGTTAGGGTCAGGTGCCGACAATCTGCACAGGCGCAACCATATCACCAATGCGACCGGCGTTCATCGTCCGGCGTTCAGCGGGAAATGGCAGGAGGCGAGATGCTGGTCACCGACCGGCCGAAGTTCAGGCGCCTGCTGGTCGCAGTGGGCCTGGGCCTGCGGGCAGTGCGGGGCGAACGGGCAGCCGCCTGGCGGATGGTCACGCGGCACGACCACGGGGATACGCGGTCGCCGTCCGGGTTGCGAGCGGGGTACGGCGTCAAGCAGCGCCCTGGTATAGGGATGGGCGGGGCGATGAAACAGGGTCTCGGGCGCGGCCTGCTCGACGATGCGGCCCTGGTAGATGACGGCGATTTCCTCGCACAGGTGGTTGACGACGGCGAGGTCGTGGCTGATCAGCAGGTAGGTCACGCCAAACTGCTGCTGCAGATCCTGCATCAGGTTGAGGACTTGAGCCTGAACCGAGACATCCAGCGCGCTGACCGGCTCATCGGCAACGATCAGCCTGGGCCGGGTAATGAGGGCGCGCGCAATGGCGATGCGCTGGCGCTGGCCGCCGGAGAACTCGTGCGGGTACTTGCCAAGATCGTTTGCTCGCAGTCCGACCGATGAGAGGACCTCGGTGGCCTGATTCCTACGCTCGCCGGGCTCGACGCTCCGCTGGGCCCGCAGCGGCTCGGAAACGATCTGCTCGATCGTCTGGCGCGGGTCCAGCGAGCCATAGGGGTCCTGGAACACCATCTGGAAGTCACGCCTGGCGCTGCGCAGCGATTCCTTGTCCAGTTGGCTCAGGTCGCGCCCGAGCATGCGCACCCGGCCCGAAGTCGGTGGCTCCAGCGCCATCACCAGGCGCGCCAGCGTCGATTTTCCCGAACCTGACTCGCCAACGACCCCAAGGCTGCGCCCGGCCTCGATCTTCAGGCTGACACCCTTGAGCGCGTCGACGACGGGCGGCGTGCCGAGCAGGGTTTCGCGAGGCAGGCGGTAGCGGCGCGTGATCTGATCGACCTCGAGCAGGGGTGGAGCGGTGTCAATCGCAGTCACACTTGTCACGCCGAAGACTGCGCTAACACCAACTCACCTTCGATCGGGACGCCCAAGCGCAGGCAGCGTGCCTGGTGGCCGCGCCCGAGATCGGTCGCCTCGGGTTGCGTTGTGGCGCACTCGCCGATGGCGATCGGGCAACGGTCGGCGAACGGACAGCCGCGCGGCAGGTCGACCAGCTCGGGAACAGTCCCGGCAATCGTTGTCAGCCTGGCGCCACGCGCCGCACCCAGCCGTGGCCGCGCGCCGAACAGGCCCCGGGTATAGGGGTGCGCCATGTCCGAGAACACGGCATCCGTCGGTCCACTCTCGACGACGCTACCGCCGTACATCACCAGCATGCGCTCAACGTTCTCGGCGATCACGCCCAGGTCGTGCGAAATCAAGATCAGCGCCATGTCGCGTTCCTGCACCAGGTCGCTGATCAATTCGAGGATCTGCCCCTGAATCGTCACGTCCAGCGCGGTGGTCGGCTCGTCGGCGATCAACAGGTCCGGGCCGCAGGCCAGCGCCAGCGCGATCGTGATGCGCTGGCGCTGGCCGCCCGAGAACTGATGCGGATAGGCGTTGAAGCGCTGCGCCGCCTGCGGGATGCCGACCCGGTCCAGCAGGGCAATGGCCTGGGCTCGGGCCGCGCTGCGGCTGGCGCCGCGATGAATGCGCAGCGGTTCGGCAACCTGGTCGCCAATGGTGTGCACCGGGTTCAATGCTGTCATCGGCTCCTGGAAAATCATGCCGATCCGGTTGCCACGAATGCGTTGCAGCAGCGCGTCGGACTGCCCGAGGAGCTCCTGGCCATCGAAGCGGATGCTGCCGTCAACCTCGGCGTTTTCCGGCAGCAGGCCGAGCAGGGCCATGGCCGTGATCGACTTGCCGCAACCCGATTCGCCGATCAGGCCCAGCGTTTCACCGCGCTGCAGCGAAAAATCGACGCCGCGCACGGCGTAGGCGGCGCCCCGATGGGTCTGCAGCCTGACGCTCAGGTTGTTGACTTCGAGCAGCGTAGTCAACGCTTCCTCGCCAATCGGGGGTCCATCAGGTCGCGCAGGCCGTCGCCCAGCAGATTCAGGCCAAGCACGGCAAATGCGATCGCCAGTCCGGGCCATACCGCCAGCAACGGGGCCTGGAACATCAGGGTCTGCGCTTCACTGAGCATGCGGCCCCAGGACGGTTGCGGCGGCTGCGCGCCGAGCCCGAGGTAGGACAGCGCCGCTTCGGCCAGTATCGCGATGGCGAAGCGGATCGTCGCCTGCACGATCAGCACCGACGTGATGTTTGGCAGGACATGCTCCATGGTGATGCGCCAGGCGCCGAAACCGCAGGCACGCGCCGCCAGCACGAACTCGCGCGCCCAGATCGCGTTGGCGCTCGCCCTGGTGATGCGGGCAAAGGTCGGGATGTTGTAGATGCCGATGGCGATGATGGCGTTGACGATGCCGGCGCCAAAGACCGCGGTGAGCATGATGGCCGAGAGGATGGCGGGAAAGGCGAAACTGAAATCGGACAGGCGCATGATCAACTCTTCGGTCCAACCGCGGCGCGCGGCGGCGAGCAGTCCGAGCGCGGTGCCTGCCAAAAGGCCGATGCTGACCGCGATGACGCCGACCAGGATCGAGCTGCGCGCGCCCACCAGCAACAGCGAGAAGACGTCGCGCCCGTAAGGGTCGGTGCCAAGCCAGTGCTCGGCCCCCGGCCCCTGCAGCTTGCCGGGCAGGTTCATCTCGTAGGGTGAATGGGGTGTCCAGAACAGCGAAAGGGAGGCCGCAGCAATCAGGGCCAGGGTCAGCAGCGCGCCGATGACAAAGCTGCGGTGGCCCAGCGAGCGGCGCAGGAAGCCCGGCCCACGGTTCGGCGCAGCCGGACTGCCAGACCGGGCGGCGACTGGCGCGCTGGACCACTCATTCATATGTCACTGGCCTTGACGCGCGGATCAATCACCGCATACAGCACGTCAACGACGAAATTGACGATGACGACCATGGCCGCCAGCAGCATGACGCAATTGCGCACGACGATCAGGTCGCGGTTCGAGATCGACTGAAAGATGAGGCGGCCCAGGCCCGGCAAGTAGAAGACGTTCTCGACCACGATGGTGCCGGCCAGCAGCTCGGCGAACTGCAGGCCCATCACCGTCACCACCGGAATCAGCGCATTGCGCAGCACATGGCCCCAGAGTGTGGCCCGTTGCGACAGGCCCTTGGCCCGCGCCGTGCGCACGTAATCCTCACGCAGCACCTCGAGCACCGCCGAGCGGGTGATGCGCGCCAGGATCGCCGACTGCACCACGGCCAGCGACAGCGCGGGCAGCAGCAGCGATTGAAACGACAGGCCAAGGTCCTCGCGCCAGCCGGGGAAGCCGCCCGCGGAGAACCACTTGAGCTGCACCGAAAACAGCAGGATCAACAGGATGGCAAACCAGAAGTTGGGAATGGCGATGCCGACCTGGGTCATGCCCATCAGGCCGACGTCGCCCAGCTTGTTGTGATTGGCCGCTGCGTAGATGCCCACCACCAGCGCGAGCACGGCAGTGAGCGACATGGCCATCAGCGCCAGCGGCACAGTCAACTCGAGCCGCTCCAGAACCAGTTCGCCCACCGGCGTGCTGTAGGAATAGCTCAAGCCCAGGTCGCCGGTCAGCATGCCAGTGATCCAGCTTAGATAGCGGGTCAGCAGCGGCTGGTCCAGTCCCAGCTTGATGGCCAGCGCCTTGACGGCTTGCGGATCGGCGTCGGCGCCCATCAGCATCTGTGCTGCGTCGCCGGGCAGGATTTCGAGCACCAGGAAAATGATGGCCGAGGCGCCCGCCAGAGTGGCGATCAGCGTGACAAGGCGCTTGAACAGGAACAGCGACATCAAGCCGCATTTTATTACGGCATGCTTCCAGCGCGGGGATAATGCCGGCATGGATGAGCCGCGTTGCGCAGTCACCGGGTCCGGGGTATTTCCATGGCGCTGATGATCACCGACGAGTGCATCAACTGCGATGTCTGCGAGCCCGAATGTCCGAATCAGGCGATTTCGATGGGGCCGGAAATCTACGTCATCGATCCGTCCCGCTGCACCGAATGTGTCGGCCATTTCGATGAGCCGCAATGTGTGCAGGTCTGTCCCGTCAGTTGTATTCCGGTCGATCCAAGGCACGTCGAGGAACAGGCGACCCTCTGGCAAAGATACCGATTGCTGACTGCCGAGGCCGGCGTCGGCAAACCCCTCGCGTAGGGCGGACGGTGGAAGGTGGAGCCTGCGAACGGATATCCGGACCACCGGCCCCGCCAACCAGGCACCGCAATCAAACCGGCGAACGAAGGTGGTTCACGATATATCTGAAGGCGGCGGAGTTGGGCGTGGCGGCTTGGGACGCTCCGGCTTGCTGGTGTGAATCAGCATCGTGGCCTTCTGCATGTCGCCAACGCTCAGCTCCGCCACTGCCTTGAGCGAGCGCTCAATGGCCTGCTCGATGGCCGTGCGCTGCTCAGCGCGAGGTTTCTTCAGCACCCATTCCGTCACCTCGTCCTTCACGCCGGGGTGGCCGATGCCGATGCGCAGGCGCCAGAAATCGGGGGTTCCCATTTGCGCCTTGATGTCGCGCAGTCCGTTGTGGGTGGAGCTCCCGCCGAGCTTGAGCTTGGCCTCGCCCGGCGCAATGTCCAGTTCGTCGTAGGCCACCAGGATTTCGTCTGGCGCTATTCTGTAGAAGCGCGCCAGCGCTGCCACCGATTTGCCCGACAGGTTCATGAAAGTTTGTGGCTGCAACAGCCACACCGTGTTCGCGCCGATCCGGGTTTGTGCCACCAGGCCAAACATGCCACGTCCCGGCGCCAGCGGAGCCTTTTGTTGCCGGGCCAGCGCGTCGATCCACCAGAAACCTGCGTTGTGACGGGTTCCCTGGTACTCGGGGCCCGGGTTGCCCAGGCCGACAAAGAGCTTGATCATGGTCGCGGATTATCGACAGGTGCAAACAAAACGGCCCACCTGGGTGGGCCGTCTTTGCCGGGCCAAGCCGTGGATTACTTCTTGCCAGATCCTTTTGCTGCCGGCGCCTTGGCATCGGCTCCTTTGCCTCCGGGCGCAGCCTTGGCCGCTGGCGCCTTGGCATCACCACCTTTGCCTCCGGGCGCAGCCTTGGCCGCTGGCGCCTTGGCATCACCACCCTTGCCTCCGGGCGCAGCCTTGGCCGTCGCCGGCGTTGCCGCGGCGGCGGCGGTCGCGTCGGCGGCAGCGGTACCGGCCAGCGCTGCATCGCCTTCGGCGACGGTTTCCTCCGCGGCCTCCACCTTGGGCGCCACCACCGACACCAGCACCGGATTCGCCTGTCCGTGCCGGACCGCGGTCACCCCTTTCGGTAGCGCGACGTCATTCAGGCGCAGCGTCGAGCCCTTTTTCATGCCGCTCAGGTCGACGTTGATGAACTCTGGCAGGTCCGCCGGCAGGCAGGACACGGCGATTTCGGTCACCACGTGATTCACCAGGCAGTGGTCGAGCTTGACGGCGGAAGATTCTTCCTCGCCCTTGAAGTGCAGCGGCACCTTCATCGTCAGTCGGGTGCGCTCGTTGACCCGCTGAAAGTCCACATGCTGCACCAGCTGCTTGAACGGATGCATCTGGACATCACGCAACAGGACTTTGCTCTCAGTCCCGTTGAGTTCCATCTCCAGCACGCTGGAGTGGAAGGCTTCACGTTTCAGCGCATGCCACAGGGCGTTGTGATCGAGTTCGATCAGATGCGGCTGCTCGGTTCCGCCGTAAACGATACCCGGCGTGCGGCCGGTAATGCGGAGACGGCGGCTCGCACCCGTGCCCTGCTTGGCGCGCTCAAAAGCGACGAATTTCATGACTTGCTCCTCGCGGCCGCCACATGGACTGCCGCATTTCAGGGTGTGCCGCGACCAGCCCACCCCGGTTTCAAAATGGCTCCCACCGGCGTCGGCCGGCGGGAAGGCCTCCCAATGCCCCGGATCAGAACAAATTGACCTGATCCGAGAACAAACTCATGACCGACTCGCCGGTGGCAATGCGCTGAATCGTCTCGGCGATCAGCGGCGCTACGGAGAGCTGGCGAATCCTGCTGCAGCGATGCGCTTCCGCGCTGAGAGCAATGGTGTTGGTCACCACCACCTCGTCAAGCGCCGTGCCCTTGGAAATCCGCTCGATGGCGGGTCCGGAAAAAATCGGATGGGTGCAGTAGGCGTAGACATGGCGCGCGCCGCGTTCCTTCAGCACCTCGGCCGCCTTGAGCAGGGTTCCGGCCGTGTCGATCATGTCGTCCATGATGACGCAGTTGCGCCCTTCGATTTCGCCGATCACATGCATGACCTCGCTGACATTGGCGTGCGGGCGCCTCTTGTCGATGATGGCGAGGTCGCAGTTGAGCTGCTTGGCCATGGCGCGGGCCCGCACCACGCCCCCAACGTCGGGTGAGACCACGATCAGGTCCGGGTATTGCATGCGCCGCAAGTCGCCGAGCAGGACCGGCGAGGCGTAGATGTTGTCCACCGGGATGTCGAAAAAGCCCTGGATCTGGTCGGCGTGCAGGTCCATGGTCAGGACCCGATTCACGCCGACGGCCTGCAGCATGTTGGCCACCACCTTGGCGCTGATCGGAACGCGGGTCGAGCGCGGCCGGCGATCCTGTCTGGCATAGCCAAAGTAGGGGATCACGGCAGTGATGCGCTCGGCCGAGGCGCGCTTGAGCGCATCGACCATGATCAGCAGTTCCATCAGGTTTTCGTTGGTCGGCGCGCAGGTTGACTGCACCACGAAAACGTCGCGCGCGCGCACGTTCTGATTGATCTCGACCGTCACTTCGCCGTCAGAGAACCGCCCGACATGGGCCGAGCCCAGGGCGATCCCCAGGTGGCTGGCGATTTCATCGGCAACCGCGGGATTCGCGTTGCCGGTAAAAATCATGAAGTCGGGGTGATGAGGCTGCATGAGCGTCCCGGCAATCTGCGTTTCAGTTCTCTGTGCCTAACGTTATTTGGCAGGGGAGGAAGGATTCGAACCCTCGAATGCTGGAATCAAAATCCAGTGCCTTAACCAACTTGGCGACTCCCCTACACGGGTTGGCGGCAGCTACCGTCAACCTATGAATCGTCGCTGGCTGCCCAACCCAACAAGGGGTGAGCAGTCAAATTTCCACACCTTCGAACCACCCATCCCTGCGGCGCCTCGTGCCACTGCGCCGGCTTCAATTCCTGCGCAAACACCGCGCTTCCCGAGCCGGTCATTTGACCGCGAAGACCCTGAAGACCAAGCCAGACAAGGGCCTGATTGACTTCCGGGCAAAGACGCTCGGCAACCGGCTGCAGGTCATTGTGGCCAAAACCGAGTGGATCTGCAGCAAAGCCGGAGATTGTAGCGATTTCGCTGGTCCGGCCCAGCGCGGAATCAGCGAAGACTCGCCCTGTCTCCAGTCCGGCGAGGGGCTTCACAACGATGAAGTTGGCTTTTGGCAACTCGATCGGACGGATGATCTCCCCGACACCTTCGACCCAGGCGTTCCGGCCTCGGAGGAAAAACGGCAGATCGGCACCGAGTTGCAGTCCGAGCTGTTCCAGCTGCTGCAATGAGAGATTCAGTCGCCACAGCCGGTTCAGCGCCAGCAGGCAGGATGCAGCGTCCGAGGAGCCCCCGCCCAGCCCGCCCTGCACCGGTATGCGTTTTTCCAGGCTGATGTGGACGCCCTTGCCAACCGTGCCGAAAGCCTGCAGGGCGCGCGCCGCGCGTAGGGTCAGGTCGTCTGCCGGGAGGGCGGCGCCCAGGTCCTCGCGGCTGATCGCGCCGTCTGCGCGAAGTTCGAAGTGCAGCGTGTCGCACCAGTCGATCAGCATGAACACCGACTGCAGCAGGTGGTAGCCGTCAGCGCGTCGACCTGTCACGTGCAGGAACAGATTCAGTTTGGCCGGGGCCGCGACGTCGTACAGGCAACGCATGGGGCCAATGCGGATCAATCGGGGCGAACCGCACCATCACGCGGATCGAGGACCAGGCGCAGCTGGATGGCAGGCGCCGGTTCGCGCCGCTGCGCCGACAGGCGGCCCGCGGCCAAATCCGACAGGTCGGCGCTCCAGCCCGGCAGCACCGTGTGGGTTCCGGCGAGCCAGTCAAACAGCGTGCGCAGCGGTATCGGCGCACCGCTTGCTTCCTCGAGAAGGAGTTCAAGCGAGGCATAGCGCCTGGTTTCCTGCCCGGTCTGGACCTGGGCGCCAGTGGCATCCCACTGAATCATGGTCAGCGCGTTGCCGAGCGGCGACAGCAGCTTGAGCCTGCCTTCGCGCGCAGCGCCAGTCAACTCGAAGCCGGCCGAAAACGACTGGCGGTCCGACCCTTCGACCCGAACGGCGAGCCGACCGCTCCAGTAGGCGACTGCGCCGGCTTCCCCGACCCGTTCAGGCCCGGTCTGGGCGCAGCCTGCGGCCAGGGCCAGCAGCAGCAACGCAAGCCAGCGCGACCAGCAGGCCATGCTGGAGCCCCTACGGCGTCACGCGAAAGCGCCGCAAGGTTTCGGCCAGGGTTTCGTTCTCGGCGTTCAGCAACAGCCCCTCGCGCCAGACGGTCTGAGCCCGATCCCGGTTCCCCATGCTCCAGAGAACTTCACCCAGGTGCGCTGCGATTTCGGCGTCGGGTCTGGCCTTGTACGCGATGTCGAGCAGTCGCAGGGCCTCGGCCTTGTTGCCCATGCGAAACTCGACCCAGCCAAGGCTGTCGGTGATGAACGGGTCGCCGGGCGCCTGCTCCAGGGCCTTCTGAATCAATTGTTTGGCTTCGGGCAGGCGCTGGTTTCGATCGGCCAGCGAGTAGCCCAGCGCGTTGTACGCATGATGGAAATTGGGCCTGGCAGCGATCAGGTCACGCAGACGCCGTTCCATCTCGTCGAGCCGGCCCAGCTTTTCGGCCATCATCGCCAGGTCGTACACCAGGTCCGAATCCTTGGGGTCCCGTGCCGTCACACTCAGCAGCAAGTCGTAGGCAGACTGGTAGCGCTTGTTGTCCCGCAGCAGGCTGACCTCGGCCGTGATCTTGGCCCGCGCCTCGGCCGGATTTCGTTCCGGCAAGGCGCGCAGCAACTGCACCGCCTGCTCGATTCTTCCCTGTTTGGCCTGAATCGAGGCACGCCGCATCTGCGCGCTCATCATTTCCGCGCTGTCGGGGATCTTGCCCAGCCACTGCTCCGCGGCCGCGAAATCCCTTCGTTTCTCGGCCACCTGGGCCAGCGACAAATAGGCCTGTATCAGGCCACGGTTATTGTCCTGGCGATTCTGGGCGGTCCTTTTTGTAACCAGGTCGACATAGTGCTTGAGCGACTCCTCGGCATTGGCGAGTTGATTGGACTGCGACTGCAGCTCGCCCAGCACCAGCCAGGCGTCGGCAAGGTCGGGTTTCTCCTTGATGACCAACTGCAACTGCTGCGTGGCTTCCGCATCGCGCTGGGCGTCGACCAACGCCCTGGCATAGCCCATGCGGATTTCGGCGTTCGCCTGGCTCGCCATGAATTTTTGCACCAGCGCCTCGGCCTGCGGAACCTTTGGCTGCATCAAGTCCAAAGCCAGCAAGGCCGGCTCGGTGTCGCGCGGCGCAATCGCCGCCCCCTTCTGCGCGGCCTCCAGCGCCCCGTTTTGATCACCCGCGGCCAGCCGCATCCTGCCGACGGCCGACCAGGCCATGCCTGCCGTGGCGCTGGCCGACAGGTGATCGGCGAGGGCTTGCTCGAAGACGCTGGCGGCGAGTTTCTTGTCGGTGACCCTGGCATAACTCTGCACCAGCGCGGCGATGACGCGCGCGCGCTCGGGCAGGGGCGTCAGGGCGATCTCACTTTTCAACGGGTCGGTGGTGTCGGCCACGCGGTTCAGCAGCAACAGCACCTGAAGCAGGGAGCGGTTTGCCTCGCGCGAATTGGGTTGCGCGTTTTTCCAGGCGCGCGCTGCCTGCAGCGCGGAGTCGCCGGAACGCGATCTGAGTGCAATTTCGACGGCCCGCCCATAGAGCCGGGCGTCGTTGGTTTTGCGCGCGGCGTCAAGAATCAGCGAGAAGCCACTGCCGGGGTCGCCGCCCTGCACGTGAAATTCGCCCAGCAGCAGCTGGTACATCAGTTCGGCGTCAAGGGCGGAGTTGGCCGGTGCGCTGGCCTTGGCAGCGGGCGCTGGCGTTTGCGCCCGGGATTGAAACACACCCAGCAGCAGCAACGAAGCAATGAGCTGGGCGATCAGCGGAGCGCGGATGTTCATCAGGGTCATAATAATTCACTGCGGCGCCGCCTTGCCGTGCAAGCCAAGAATTCCCTTTTCCGTCCCGCCGGCGCGGCCCGCCGCGTAATCGCTGAGTTTCATGCCAGAACTGCCCGAAGTTGAGGTCGCCAGACTGAGCTTTGCCAGCCGAATCGCGGGTGGCAGGATCGAATCCGTCCGCTTGGGCAAGCCTCTGCGCTGGCCCCTGGGCTGCGACCCGGATCATCTGCGCGGACGGGTGGTGCAACAGGTTCGGCGTCGCGGCAAGTATCTGCTGCTCGATCTCGACAAGGGCCTCTTGCTGCTGCATCTGGGCATGTCGGGCAGCCTGAGTTTTCGGCGCAAGCAGCCGCTGCCTGGCAGGCACGACCATTTCGACCTGGCTACCAGCCGCGGCGTCCTGCGTTTGCACGATCCGCGCCGTTTTGGCGCCGCCGTCTATGCCCGCGATGAGGGCGACGCGCCGGCGCAAAAGCTGCTTGCCAAACTTGGCATGGAGCCGCTGCTAGACGGCTTTGATCTGGCGCGTTTCTGCCAGCTGCTGAAGGGACGCACTGCAGCCATCAAGCAGGTGCTGCTGGCCGGTAACACTGTCGTTGGCGTTGGCAACATCTACGCCTCCGAGGCTCTGTTCCTTGCCGGCATCAGGCCCACGGTGCCGGCCGCGCGCTTGAGCCGTGTTCGTGTCGCGCGCCTGCGTGAGGCGATTCGCTCCGTCCTGGGGCAGGCATTGGCATGCGGCGGCAGTACGCTGCGCGACTTTTCCGACGCCTCCGGGCAACGGGGATGTTTTCAGCTTGAAACCAAGGTCTACGACCGTGCCGGAGAGGCCTGCTTGTCATGCGGCGCGGCGATCAAGTTGATGCGCCAGGGCCAGCGCTCGAGTTACTACTGCCCGGTTTGCCAGCGACTGTGACCGGGGCGGCCCATACGTCGGAGGATTTTTCGCAGCGCGTCGTGCGTTGGCACAGGCAGTACGGGCGCCACGATCTGCCCTGGCAGCAGACGCGCGACCCCTACGCAGTATGGCTGTCGGAGATCATGCTGCAGCAAACCCAGGTGGCGACGGTGCTGCAGTATTTCCCGCGCTTCGTGCAACGCTTTCCAACGCTGCAATCCCTGGCCAGGGCTGAGCTGGACGCTGTGCTGGCGCTCTGGAGCGGCCTGGGTTACTACCGGCGTGCCCGCCTGCTGCACCAGTGCGCGCAGCAGATCGTCGCCAACTACAGCGGCCGTTTCCCCAGCAGCGCGCGGGAACTGGAGACTCTGCCTGGCATCGGTCGGTCCACGGCGGCGGCCATTGCCTCGATTTGTTTTGGTGAGCGCGTCGCGCTGCTCGACGGCAACGTCAAGCGGGTCCTGGCCCGGGTCTTGGCGTTCGGGCAGGACCTTGCCAGCGCCGGCCACGAACGTGAGCTGTGGCGCCTGGCGCAGCAACTGCTGCCACGGCGTCAGGTGCAGCGGCTGATGCCCCTTTACAGCCAGGGTTTGATGGACATTGGCGCCCTGGTCTGCCTGCCGCGCCAGCCGCTCTGTGGGCTCTGTCCGCTGCAGGACCTCTGTCTCGGCCTGGCCAGCGGCGATCCGCTTCGCTTTCCGTTGAAGCAGCGCAAGATCCGGCGCAGCGCCGAGTCCCTGTGGTTGCTGCTCGCCCGCAATACCAAAGACGAGGTGTGGCTGGTGAAGCGTCCGGCCAGCGGAATCTGGGCCGATCTCTATTGTTCGCCAGCCTTTGATTCAGCGCAGGCGTTACGCCAGGCGGTTCCCCGGCGCCACCACGGAAGTCTGGTCAGCGCCAAGGGCTTCGTTCACGTCCTGACGCATCGGGACTTGCATCTGCAGCCGGTCGAGCTGCGTGTTCCGGGCGGCCAGGCTCCAATGGCCGAGGGTGCCTGGTATCCACGCCAGTCGCTGGTTTCACTCGGTCTGCCAGCGCCGATACGCGGCCTGCTGGCGCGCTTGGCTGCGCGAATCTTTAGCGGCTGTCAAGCTCGCGATGCCGGGTCAGTGTGACCCATTGATCGCGGAACAGACCGGCGAGTCGCTCCACCAGGTACACCGAGCGGTGCTGGCCCCCAGTGCAGCCGATCGCGACGGTCACGTAACTGCGGTGATCCCGCCCCATCGCGACCAGCCAGTGATCAAGAAAGCTCCGGATATGTTCCAGCATTTGCATCGCGTCGGCCTGCTGTTCCAGAAAAGCCGCCACCGGCGCGTCCAGTCCACTCAGGGACCTTAGCTCCTTTTCGTAATAGGGATTGGGCAACATGCGCACATCGAACACGAAATCCGCATCCATCGGAACGCCGCGTTTGAAGGCGAAGGATTGGAACACCAGCGTCAAGTGGCTGGCCGGGGCTTCGATCAGCGCCTTGACGTAAGCCTGCAGTTGCGACGAACGCATGATGCTGGTGTCCACCACATGGGCGCGCTCACGCAGTTGCGACAGCAGTTCGCGCTCCTGCTCGATGGCCTGCATCAGGGCCGGCTGCGGCGCTGGCGCTTCGCTGCTTGACAGCGGATGGCGGCGCCGGGTCTCCGAGTAACGGTTCACCAGGGCGGTGGTGTTGGCGTCGAGAAACAGGATCGTGAGCTTGATGTCCAGGCGCCGCATCTCGTCAAGCTGCACCGGCACCAGGGGCAGGGAGTCCGCGCTGCGCACATCCATCGCGATGGCAACGCGCTTTGCTTCGCGCTGCTGTTCAAGTGTGACAAAGGGCAGCAACAGCTCGGGCGGCAGGTTGTCGACACAGTAATAGCCCGAGTCTTCCAGAGCCCGCAGTGCGACCGACTTGCCGGAGCCCGACATGCCGGTGATCAGAACCAGTTCGAGTTTCATCGGCCTATCTCTGCGGACCGAGCATTTCCTTGGCGTGGGCCATGGTGGTGCCCGACAGCCGCTCGCCACCCAGCATGCGGGCGATTTCGGCCACCCGCTGTTCGCCCTGCACCGCTTGCACCTCGCTTGCCACTCCGCCGTTCACGCTGCGCTTGGACACCAGCAGATGCCAGTCGGCGCAGGAAGCGACCTGGGGCAGGTGCGTGACAGCCAGTACCTGGCGATCACGCCCAAGCTGTTTCATCAGGCGGCCCACCACCTCGGCCACGGCGCCACCAATGCCGGCGTCGACCTCGTCAAAAATCAGCGTTTGCGCGTTCCCTAACTGGCTGGTCGTGACCGCGATGGCAAGCGCGATGCGCGAGAGTTCACCGCCCGAGGCGACCTTGGCCACCGGTCGCGGCGTACTGCCAGCATGGGCGCTGACAAGAAACGCGGCGCTCTCCAGCCCGAACGCGGTTGGCTCGCTGTTGCTGGACAGCGCGACCTCAAACCTGCCACCGGCCATGCCCAGTCCCTGCATGGCCTGGGTGATGGCGGCGGCCAGCTTGGGCGCCGCCTCGCGCCGGCGCGCGGAAATCTTCTTCGCTTCGGCGAGAAAGGTTTCGCGTGCCGCTGCCTCGCTCTGCTCCAGCTTGGGCAGGTCGGCGGCGGCGTCCAGCGCTTCAAGTTCCTGTTGCCAGCTCACTTGCAGGGCAAACAGCTCCCCGGGCTGGCGCCGATGGCGGCGCGCAAGTGAAAGCCAAAGCGCGATCCGCTCGTCAAGTTCGGCCAGGCGCTGCGGGTCGGGTTCGTTCTTTCGCAGATAAAGCCGCAGGCTGTGCGCGGCATCGGCTGCGCTGGCCAGACTCGACGAGATCACCTCGCCAATCGCCAGAAATTCGGGCTCCAGGTGCTGCTGCGCCGACAGCGCCTGCTGGCTTCGGGCCAGCACCGGCAGTGCGCCGGCATCGTCGGCTTCGAGTTCAAGCAGGGCCGACTGTGCCGCGTCCAGCAGGGCCTGCGCGTGCGACAGGCGGGTGTGCTCCGTGTTCAGCCCTTCCCACTCGTGTTCGCCGGGACCAAGTTTGGCCAGTTCGCCAATTTGCCAAAGCAGGCGTTCCCGTTCCCTCTGCTGGCCGTCTTGCGCCGACCGCGCCTGATCGAGCCGCTGCTGCGCCGCACGCCAGCTCTGCCAGGGCGCAGCGAGACTCTGTGGTGGAACACCGGCGTAGGCGTCGAGCAGTGCGCGGGTGGTTTCGGCCCGGGTCAGGCTTTGCCAGGCGTGTTGCCCATAGATGTCAAGAAGTTGTTCGCCGAGCTCGCGCAACTGCGCCGCCGTGGCCGGGCTGCCGTTGATCCAGCCGCGGCTTCGACCCTGCGTGTCGACGCTGCGCCGCAGCAGCAAATGCTCGGCAGCGTCGAAGCCGGCGTCTCGCAACCAGTCGACGACGCCAGGCGCGGCGTCGAACTCAGCCGACACCTCGGCGCGCGAGGCGCCTTCGCGTATCGTCGCTACCTCGGAGCGTTCGCCCAGGGCCAATTGAAGCGCGCCGATCAGGATTGACTTGCCGGCCCCGGTCTCGCCGGTCAGCACCGTGAAGCCCTCGCCAAGCTCGATCTCGAGCTCGTGCACGATGACAAAGTCGCGCAGGGCCAGGCGACGCAGGGCCATGGTCAGACCTCCGCCGGGCCGCTCCCAAGGAGGGCTGGGCCCCCTCGGGGCTGAGGCCCGCGGCTCCTGACCTGCCCGCGCAGGTCAGGACGGGCCGAAGAGCCGACGCCTCTGGCGGCGACTCGTCCAGCGAGAGAATCGAGCGTGGGGGAAAACATTTCAGGCCACTCCCTCGTTCCAGTGCAATTTTTCGCGCAGCGTATCGAAGTAGCTCCAGCCCTTGGGATGGAGGAAGCGCACCCTGTGCTCGGAACGGCTGACGCAGACCCGGTCGCCGATCTGCAACGAGGCGAGCGACTGCATGTCAAAGTTGGCGCTGGCGTCGCGCCCCGAGACCAGCTCGATCGTGACTTCGGTCGTGTCCGGCAGCACGATCGGGCGGTTCGACAGCGTATGCGGTGCAATCGGCACCAGCACCCAGCCGGGTATGGCCGGGTGCAACATCGGCCCACCCGCGGAAAGTGCATAGGCGGTGGACCCGGTCGGGGTCGCCACGATCAGGCCGTCGGCCCGCTGGTTCGCGACAAAACGCCCACCCACCTCGACCCGCAGCTCAACCAGCCCGGCCGTTGCTCCGCGATTCACCACCACGTCGTTCATTGCCAGCGCATCGAACACGCATTGCCCATCGCGCAGCACCCGCGCCTGCATCAAGCTGCGCGAATCGTCCTCGTACTGGCCGGCCAGCATGGGGGTGAGCGTCGCTTCAAAATTCTCCAGCGGGATGTCGGTGATAAAGCCGAGCCGGCCCTGATTGATGCCGATCAACGGCACTCCATACTGGACCAAGCGACGCCCGATGCCCAGCATGGTGCCGTCACCGCCGACGACCAGGGCCAGATCACAGCGTGCGCCAATGGCCGCGACATCAAGCGCCACATGACTAGTGAGGCCGGTGTTCATCGCCGTCTCGCGCTCAAGCACCACCTCACAACCCAGGCGCTGCAGAAAGTCGGCGATCTGGTTCAATGTGCGCCGCGCCGAATCCAGGGCCTTGCCCGATCCCGCCGGATACCGGCCAATCAGCGCGACATGGCGAAATTGCGACTCCATTCGCAAATTACAACACTAAAATGAATCGATGCTGGATGATCGCGCCAAGGTGTTGTTGAAGGCGCTGGTGGAGCGCTACATAGCCGACGGGCAGCCGGTCGGCTCGCGCACCCTGTCGCGTGCCTCCGGGCTGGAACTCTCGCCAGCGACGATTCGCAACGTCATGTCGGACCTGGAGGAGCTGGGCCTGATCGCCAGCCCCCACACCTCGGCCGGTCGCATACCCACGGCCAAGGGCTATCGGTTGTTTGTCGACACCATGCTGACGGTCGTGCGCGAGCAACTGGCCACCCCATCCCTGGCGGCCGACCAGCCGCAGCGGGTCATCAGCAATGCGGCGCAACTGCTCTCCAGCCTGTCGCAGTTTGTCGGCGTGGTGATCGCGCCGCGCCGCACCTCGGTGTTCCATCACATCGAGTTCCTGCGCCTGTCCGAGAAGCGCTACCTGGTCATCATCGTGGCGCCCGACGGCGACGTGCAGAACCGCGTGATTTTCACGCCGACCGACTATTCGCAGTCGCAACTGGTCGAGGCCGCGAACTTCCTGAACGCGAACTACTCGGGCATGGAGATCGAACAGGTGCGTGAGCGGCTGCAGCGCGAGGTGGAGCAACTGCGCACGGAAATCGCCCTCTTGATGCAGGCCGCGGTGAATCTGAGCAGCGAGACGCTGGCGCAACGCCAGGACGAGGTGGTGATCTCGGGCGAGCGCAACCTGCTGGCGGTCAGCGACTTTTCCAACGACCTCTCGCAGCTGCGGCGCGCCTTCGAGCTATTTGAGCAAAAGGCGCAGCTCATTCGCCTGCTCGATGTCTCGAGTCGGGCTGAAGGCGTGCGCATTTACATCGGTGGTGAGAGTGAGATCGTGCCGTTCGAGGACCTGTCCATCGTCAGCCGCTCCTACGAAGTCGATGGCCAGATGGTCGGCACGCTGGGTGTGATCGGGCCGACCCGGATGCCCTACGAACGCATGATCCGCATCGTTGACATCACCGCCAAGCTGGTCAGCAACGCGCTGAGCCATCAGCCCGGGCATTGAAATATTGAACTTTGATGCAGAAATTAATGGAATGCATCGACATTCATGAAGTGCATCAATCGTGCGAACCACCATCACGCTGACAAACGACGCTTTTGTTGCCGCGCAAGCTTATGCCCAGGCGCGCGCGCTCAAGCTGGGGCAGGCCATCTCGGAGTTGATCCGGCGCGGGCAGGGTGAACGCCTGCCGGTGCGGCAGCTTGGTGGCGTCTGGGTGTTTGACTTGCCGGCCAACACTCCGCGCGTCAAGGCGGCGCGCGTGAAACAGTTGCTCGAAGAGACGCCGTGAGTTTTATCAGTTCTTGACGCTGGACTTTGGCGTTGAGCAAGTGCTTGGCACTTGCACCGGGGGATTGATGAGGCACCGGCAAGTCACGGATGCCTATTTGCTGACCTTGGCGATTCGCAATCAGTGCCGCCTCGTGACCTTTGGCCGGGGTTTGAGCCAGTTGCTGGCGACCGAGGCCGAACGCAGTCAGCATTTGAAGGTTCTGTGAGCTGGGCTCATCGGCCCCACGCGCATGCCCTGCGAACGCATGATCGGCATTGTTGACATCACGGCCTGGCTCGTTGGCAACAAGCCGGGGCATGGACTTGTTCGTCACCAACTTGGCGCGCGAAGCGCAGCTTGCGATCAGCCACTGCGGTTGAATCGCGCTCCTACAATGGGTTCTCGGTTGGGGCGTTAGCTCAGTTGGTTAGAGCAGAGGACTCATAATCAATAGGTCTAGCAAGATTTTTTGAATTCGGAAATCGCAGTGCAGAGGTCTTGCTTGCGGTAAGACGTTGAATTCAAACGGCTTTTTGGAGGACCAGCACATCTGGATTAGTTTCCGAGATTGTTGTGTGTTGCCGACATTGACCGAGTTTTGCAACCGCTTTGCAACCGGCGGCACAGCAGCTGGGATCAGTAGCATGGAGCATGCAAGGGTAAATTTGAGTTGAGAGTGGGCCGTTAGCTCAGTTGGTTAGAGCAGAGGACTCATCGAAATGGTGACCCTGGTGTGAGAGCGCCAGTGGAAAACTGGGTGAATTCAGGGAAACCGTCAGTCCAGCGATGGGCCCGGCAATCCTGAGCCAAGCTCGCTGAAGGCAAGTCGCAAGACTGGTAGGCGAGAAGGTGCAGAGACTAGGGTGTGAGGAGCCGATCCAATAAACACCCCGCGAGCGCCCGGCACCCTCACGCGCGACTTCGGTCGTGGCGCGGGTGATGAGATAGTCCAGGGAACGGGGAAACTCGTGCAAACCTGAATCCTTTGGTCGTTGGTTCAAATCCAACACGGCCCACCACCGCATGCGCATAGGGCAAGCGTATCGAATTTGGATTGGTCCAGGCGACGGGACCTGCCGCACGCCGCCACTCGTGTCCGTGCTGCTCTGTAAACTGGTGGCGCCATGGTCTTAAACCCTGACGTTTTTCGATGGGCAAGAGAGAGTGCCGGCCTTGAGCCGGAGGGTGCTGCTCGGGCTATCGGTATTGTTCCTACGTCGCTGTTCGCGATTGAACACGGCGACAGAGAACCTTCGCGAAAAACACTGTCGAAGATGGCGAAGGTTTACCGCCGTTCGCTGCTTACCTTCTACCTACCTGCGCCACCGCGCAAGGGCGACCGAGGTGAAGACTTCCGAACGGTCGTCGCGGACCGAACAGTAGAGGCCGACGCAGATGTTGATGCGCTGGTCCGTGACCTTCGGGCGCGGCAGAGCATTGTGCGCGCAGTCCTTGAAGATGACGAAGATGTGCAGCCGCTGGCGTTCGTCGGTTCGACCAGCATTAAGCATGGTATTCCGGCGCTGGTTATGTCAATTGAGAAGATGCTCGGGATTACGCGTACGCAGTACCGAGCGCAGAAGGATGCCGAGAGTGCATTCGCCATCTTGCGTGAACGTGCCGAGCATGCTGGAGTGTTCGTGCTGCTGATCGGCAACCTCGGGAGCCATCATTCGGCTATCCCGGTCGAGACGTTCCGAGGCTTCGCAATCGCCGATCCCGTCGCGCCCTTCGTCGTAATTAACGACGGCGACGCTAGGGTGGCATGGTCGTTCACGCTGATACACGAGCTAGCACACCTATGGCTCGGTGCTACGGGGGTGAGCGGAGGCGGCGCACCTGAAATGAAGATCGAGCGCTTCTGCAATGACGTGGCTGGCGAGTTCTTGCTACCCAGAGCGGATGTCGAGGCGATCAATGTTGCAGGGCTCGACCTTGATGCGCAGATTGCCGTAGTCACAGACCATGCAAGCCGCTTTCTCGTTAGTCGGCAGATGGTTGCCTATGGCCTGTTTAAGGCCGGTCGCATTACGTTGGAGGCTTGGCGGGCGCTAGAGGCTGGCATTCGCGAACGCTGGGCGGCGGAGCGGCGGCGTGAGAAGGAGCAGCTTAAGGGTTCCAACGGGCCGAGCTACTACGTCGTCCGGCGTCACCGACTCGGGCACGCCATGCTTGACTTCGCGCGACGCTACATGGACGCTGGAGCGTTGTCGCCGTCTAAGGCTGCAAAGGTACTCGGGCTTAAGCCCCGCAGTGTCTATCCATTGCTGGCGAATACCAACTGATCGGGCCGTTCGATGCTCTATCTAGCAGACGCCAACGTGCTGATCACGGCAAACAACCACTACTACCCTATTGATCGGGTTCCTGAATACTGGGAATGGCTGGCCTACATGGGCAGTCAGGGGCACGTAAAGATGCCGTTCGAAATCTTCGAGGAAGTAAAGGATGGCCCCAACGACATGGAGAAGGACTTGCTTTTCGCGTGGCTTCAGGAAGATGTCAACAAGAATGCCTTGCTACTTGATGAAAAGGTTGACGCGGGCCTCGTGCAGAAGGTCATCGCGCAAGGCTACGCACCCGATCTGACCGACGACGAGGTCGAGCAGCTCGGACGCGACCCGTTCTTGATCGCTTACGGACTGGCGGCCCAGGGACGATGCGTGGTGACTGTCGAGACTTCGGCACCAAAGAGGCAGCGCCAGAATCGCAAAGTTCCCGACGTGTGCAAGGCGATGGGGGCCAAATACTGCAATCCATTCGAGTTCAATCGCGCGCTTGGCTTTCGTACTCAATGGAAGGCGGACATCAATAAATAGCCAGTCGATGACACCCCCTGCCGCGCATTTGTTCGAGCGATGGCCGGTGGGCGTCTGCTCACTGAGGGAGCAAATTAAGGTACTGCCTACTTTGAAGCTGCATGAATGATGATCTGATGCTGAATCGACCTAGTCGCATGGGAGTGATTAACGCAATCGTCTCTTGCAACGACACCGTATCCAAATTTCCGCGACCAAACTCCCACCAAAACCGCTATCCGCCACCAAAGTGCGTTGGCATGCACCGCCAGCGGCTCCACGCGCACGCGTCCATCCAAGCCGTTTGCCGTGCCAGCTTCACGCCGCCGCTCCGGTCGCAATTGACGGTCCACCGAGTCTCCAGAATTTCCGTGAATCAAGGGCAACAACGCATTTATAATGCGATGTTGTTCATTCTCATATTGTCAAATAATGCCGGTTATGTCACAATAGCGTCACATCGAGTGACCGGAATCAACGTTTCCAAGACCATAGTCAAACACGAAAACTGAGCGTTGCAGCGGCCACTCTCGTCCACAACTTTTTAGTGACTGGGAGATCCGCACATGGCATCCATTCGTTCACGCATTGACGCGCAGGGTAAGAAGAGCTACCAGGCTCAGGTCAGGGTGCAGGGGTACCCGCCGCAAACACGTACTTTCGCGACCAATTCCGACGCCAAGCGTTGGGGGCACCAGACCGAGGTCGATATCCGATCCGGTATGTACATCCGTCAGTCGCGCTCCACGGCGCGCACCGTGGCCGATCTGCTGGCCGAGTACGAGAAAGTGGTGCTGCCAACCAAGAAATCGGGGGGTGACCGGGGTAAGGCCGCATTCGAATATTGGCGCAAGCATCTTGGCGCGTACATACTGGCTGGCGTGACACCGAAGCTCGTGGAACAACACCGTGACCTGCTTGCCGCTGGAAAGACGCTACGGGGCAGACCGCGCGCACCGGCGACGGTGCTGCGCTACATGATGGTGCTGTCGCACGCGTTCTCCACCGCCATCAATTGGCAGTGGTGCGAGCGCAACCCCGTGGACGCCGCCACCAAACCTCGAATCAACAACAAACGAGTCCGCTACCTTCTCGATGACGAACGCGAGCGGCTACTGCGGGCTTGCCGCGAGTCGGACAACACTGACCTGTACCTGGTGGTGGTGCTGGCGATCTCCACGGGGATGCGTCGGGGTGAGATTATGAACATGCGTTGGCCGGCGCTGACGTTCCACCGCGACCGTGGGGTTGCCAAGCTACTGCTGAGTGCGGAAGCCACGAAGAACCAGACGCAGCGATCCGTGGTCATCGCGTCGCACGCGCATGAACTGCTGAAGCAACGGCGCGACGGCCTCGCACCCAAGGGCTCAAAGGCTGCGCCGACGGGGTTGGTGTTTCCCAGCTACGGCGATCCGGACAAGCCAGTGGATCTGCGTGCACCATGGGAAGCGGCGATTGCCGGCGCGAATCTCCGAGATTTCCGGTTCCACGACTTGCGGCACACGGCAGCAAGCTACATGGCGATGAATGGAGCGACGACGCTGGAGATCAAAGAGGCGCTGGGGCACAAGTCCACGGCGATGGCTGAGCGGTACTCGCATTTGAGCGCATCGCATGTGGATGATGTCGTAACGAGGATGAACCAGCGGCATTTCGGGCCAGCGGGAAACACATCCGTCATTTGACAGGAACGCGTTGTATTGAGTCGGCCCTGCAAAATTCAATTCAGGCCGCCGCGAAAGCCGTTGCAGGCGCCGACCAGGTCAACCGGCCGGCGGCGGACCGGGCCCTGAGCGCCTCCTACAATCTGAGCTCGGTTGGGGCGTTAGCTCAGTTGGTTAGAGCAGAGGACTGAAAATCCTTGTGTCGGTGGTTCGATTCCGCCCCAGGCCACCAGTATCGAGGAAAAGCCCGTCCATCGAGATGGGCTTTTTTGTTGGCGGACTAGCAGAGCGACTGGTGGCATAGGGCCTACCGGGTTCGGTCGGAGTTCGGTGGGTTTACCTGGCTTGCGTACACGGCAATGTTCTTGAGGCAGGGCAATCCACCACTGAATTCAACTAAATGGGGGATTGCGGAGGTGTCTGGAATCGCACAGACTCCGGACACATAACGAATAGCGTTTATCTGCCGCGCGGCGATGTTTGAAACGAGAGCGATATGCATACGCGGCAGATAAACGCTATTCGATAGCCAGCTCGTCTTACGAACGGCACTTGAATTTTTTCGGTCAATTGATGGTCAGTACCATCACCATGCAAAAACTATAAAGGAAATTTGAATACATGAAAACTGCCTACCTCATTTTGGTGCACCGCTATCCGCAACAGTTTATGAGACTTTTTAG
>JBCKPE010000010.1:0-34813 GCA_038901875.1 Burkholderiaceae bacterium | reverse complement strand
ACAAACGAGCTCATGTCGACGACCGGAGCCGTTCCGGATCGAATCTTATTCTGGATGTTCAAGCAGGTCTCCGAGCCCGATTCGGACGGATTGTATGAGCTGAGGTACGAGGCGGTTGGGATCAGTTTATGCGACGAGTCGTCTGAGGCTCGCTGGCTCGAACATCCGGAATTCGGTCAGGAGGTCGACGTTGCGGTGATAGATGTGACCCAAGAGGTACAAGGCTTCCAGATCGCGCATGCGAACGACCTCGAAAGCGACGCTGTTCTGGATGTCGCGGCCTCGCAGGACGTGTTCGTCGTCGGGTTCCCATTCGGTTTGATCGCGGGCGCGCCAGCGCCCATCTGGAAGCGCGGCAGCGTCGCTCTCGATCCGACCTTCGATGTTCACGGCTTGCCAAAGATGCTGATCGACACAGCGACGCGCGAGGGCATGTCTGGGTCGGTAGTGATCGCAAGGCACATCATCGTCGGTCGGGACTATCTGAAGAAGGATGGAACCAAGTCTCCGCCTGTCCTCTATGGCAAGTATGATTCGGTCCTCGGGATCTATTCGGGCAGGCACTACCCTGACCTCGACAAGGCTCAGCTGGGAATCGTATGGAAGCGCCGCGTAATCGAGGAAACGATCTCGGGCCACAGGCGCGCGCGCGTCTGAGGGCCCAATTCATGTCCTTGCTCTTCGACGGGACAGAGGACCGAGCGCCGTTAGCACTGCAGCCGCCTAACACCGGCTGCACCCGACGGCCGCGAGAATATGGGCGGCCGCGGGTGAGCCGTGGCCGTTAGCCCTCATGAATGCACCCATCCTTCACGGCCCGCCTGGCCTCACCGAGTTCGCCGAATCGTGTGCACTCAAGCTGTTCGCGGAGGTGCAGCACCATTTCAGATTTCCGAACGGCTGCTCATTGCAGCATTGGCCTATCGCTGACATCAAAGCCAAGAACGAAGTGCTTCTGAAGTCACTTCGGAACCAGGGCAACGTATACGCACTGTTTGTGCGAGCGCCCAGCCAAGGTGCTCCCTGGGTCAAGGTCTATGTCGGCGAGCGGAAGAGCGCCGGGCTGCGGGACCGAATCACTCAGCACCTTGTCGACAAGCACGAACGTACGGGTTCAATGCTGGAGGCAGTCAAAACCGCTGTTTCCAGCGGCTCCGATATCGGCGTTTCCTTCATAAAGGTGCAGCCCGAATCTCTCCGCCTCTATGTGGAGGAGACGAAAATCGCCAAGTACAAACAGGAATTGCCGTGGAACACACACGCATGAGGGCTAATCGGGTAGCCAGAGGCTTCTAGCCTCCGGCCCCCACACCACCCACCGTGCGGGTCCGCAGTGGGCGGTTCATGCGAAGTTTCATACGCACCCTCACGGGCTACGCACAGAATGCGCACAAGGCAGGCGGCATGGACCGTCGCCGTTTCTCGACTCACCCTGTCGGGCTTGGTCATCGAGAATCGAGCTGTCCATCGTTTCGCCTTGCTTCGCATGTTCGGCCCTTCGCCCCAGGCCGCTCTCGTGAAGCACCTGGAAACTACTATGGCCTCTGCTGACTTCTGCAGCCTCACGCCAATAGGAGAAGAGACACGATGAGGAAGGTCGTCCTGCAGGAATTCATCAGCATCGATGGCTTAGTCGCAGGTCCGAACGATAGCGTCGATTTCATCCCCGTCTCAACCCAGGGCGATCTGAGCTTCGGCCGAGAGCAGGTCGCCCTTATGGACACGATCGACACGCTCCTACTCGGCCGAGTCACCTATGGCATGTTCGCCGGCTTCTGGCCGAACGTGACCGAGGGTGCCGAGAAGGAGTTCGCCGACAAGTTCAACGCAGTGCCGAAGGTCGTATTCTCAAAGACGCTCAACCGCGCACCCTGGGGCAAGTGGCATGAGGGGAGGATCGTCAGGGGCAACGCCGTCGAGGAAGTGGCAAGGCTAAAGCAACAGTCGGGCAAGGACATGCTGATCTCGGGCAGCATTTCGATAGCCCAATCGCTCATCGCTGAGGGAAAGGGCTAAGTATTGACATATATGCATGACGTGCATATAATAGGCACGTGTCAGCCGATTTCGACCCGAAGAAGGATGCAGCAAATATCAGGAAGCACGGTGTGTCACTTTCCGAGGGCGACGGTGTGCTGAATGATCCCCTCGCGCTCACCGTCGAAGACGACACCGCGGAGGGCGAACCGCGCTTCGTCACCATTGGAACGAACGCGTTCGGGTCGCTGATGGTCGTGGTTCACACTCCCCGGGGTGACGGAGCGCGAGCCATCTCGGTGCGGAAGGCAGACCCCAAAGAGCGGAGAAACTATGAAAAAGGTGTATGACTTCTCGAAAGCTAAACGTGGCGCGGTGATCCCCACCAGCGGGAAAACACGCATCACCATCTACATGGACGACGCGGTAGTTAAGCGCTTTAAGGCCCAGTCCGAAAAGTCGGGTAAGGGCTATCAGACCTTGATCAATGAAGCCCTGAATTCGTACCTTGGTCTCACGGAGCAACCGGTAACTCAAGAGCTTGTGCGCAGGATCGTGCGCGAAGAGCTCGCAGCGCACGGATGAGCGCTAACTTGGCGCCGCACACGGACACGCCGGAGTCGCCCTATTGACCTGCCCCCTGCCAGCCGTACCGAGGTAAAGTTTGTGAAGTCCGTCAACCTGGCGAAGTGCCGCGCATCCTTGAAGTGGCTGACATCGCCCGAGGTGGCCGCCACCATGGCCGTGCCACGAATCAGCTCCGGCACGGCGGTGGACGGATCGGCAAGAACCGGCCGATGACTTCGATGCCGGTGCGTGCCCCGCCGGAATGGAAATGCCGAACTCACGACAGAAACAGCGCAGGGCGTTGATGCGGCAGGTGTGGGTTCCCATCCACAGACTGCGAACCAGCGCTCGAGCCGGGTGCGTGTGAGACGCTCGACTTCGCCGGATGCGATGCAATATGGGACCACTTCACCGTTACGCGTGAAGACAAACGACAAGACTATGGCGAGGCGCGTCAAGTCTGCTTTGGCCTTTTGGCCGGCGAGGTGGTTGTCTTGGTTTACACCGAGCGTTCGCAAAGGACGCACGTGATCTCGCTGCGAAAGGCAGAAAAGCATGAAGCTCGCTACTACCGCCAAGTTGCCAAAGAAAACCTCGGCTAGGGTCAACGATCCCGATAACCCTGCATGGACTGAAGGCATGCTGGGGGTGCCGGTGCTCAAACGCGGTCGTGGACCACAGACGACTCCGACCAAGGTACTCACCTCGATTCGCCTGGACGCAGATGTCCTGGAATTTTTCAAGGCACAGGGCGGGGGCTATCAGTCTCGAATCAACGAGGCGCTTCGCAAGGAAGTGAATCGGAATTTAACTGGTCGTCCAAGCGCGACAACGCGTAAACGCGTCGCGGCTTGACTACGGCGTCAAAACGCAGAAGTTGCGCCATAATTCTGTATGGCTAAACGGCCATACCAGACGTACAATGCGGCATGCGGAAGCCAAGCTTCGAATGGGACGAGGGCAAGGCGGCGGAAAACTTGGCGAAGCACGGAGTTCCGTTTGCGTCGGCTCAGTTTGCGTTCGCAGACCCGAAGCGTGTGATCGCGGAAGACCGCACGCATAGCGGCAAAGAAGCGCGTTACTTTTGCTTCGGACAGGTTGAAGGCGGCATCTTGACTGTCAGATTCACGTTGCGCACTGGCGTGATAAGAATCATCGGCGCCGGCTATTGGCGCAAAGGAAAGGTTGTCTATGAGCGCGAGAATCAGATACACGGATGAGCCGATCGGCGAGCCGCGCGTGATTGCTGATCTGCTTCCCTCGCCGGATCAACTGGCCTTTCGTGAGGAGGATGTGAAGATCACGATCACCTTGAGTAGACGAAGCGTCGATTTCTTCAAGGATCAGGCGGCGAAAAGCGAAACGCAATACCAGAGGATGATTCGCCGCTTGCTCGATGCGTATGTCGAGGCTCATGCGAGCGCTTTAACGGGTCGCTCAAAACGGACGCTCCGCAAGCGGGCTGCCGTTTAGGCTAGACCTTCAGCGCTTTCAACTGCTGCTTGAGCCCAGCCGCGGCGAGCGCATAGCCGCCGTCGCTGCCATCGACGAAATGCACATGGTTTCCGTTGTAGGAGAACACGATGCAGGTAAGCAGCGCTTCGCTGGAGCGGTGCATGCCATAGACCAGGTGGCCGCGGCGAAACTGGTCCTGCAGAAAATCATCGAGCTCCTGGTACTGCGCCTCGCTGCCGTCCATCACCATGCGCAGGGTGCCGTCAAACTTGCGAAAGTCGGAGTTCTCGACCATTTCGTCCGTGTATCGGCTCCAGCGAACGGCCTCGGTGTCGATCTTGCGCGCGAACAGGTAGACGCCGGCGAGGTTCAGCAGCAGCATCTTGCCGAAGTATTTGATCCGGCCCCAGACGCCAAGTTGGCTGGAACGGACCCGCCACTCATGACTGAGCTGTTTCGGGTTGAAAGACAGGCGCATGCGATCAGCCCGCAATGGGTGGTAGCTGGCGACGTCGCCATAGATCTCGTGGATCCTGGCAGCGACCGCGCGGTAGCTGGCCAGGTTGGTTGCGGCGTCGCGTGACACGGCAGCGACCAGCAGCGCGAGCTTGTGGTCGTGAAAGCTTGGCACGCTCTGCCAGCGGCATTCGAAGCCCTCGAAGCTGCCCTCGCGCGGACCGTCGTCTTCCAACACCCGCAGCACACCACTTGCGGCCGAGTCCTTGACAAGTCGCTCGGCCTCGTCCCAGCCGCGCCCGGAGAAGGCCGGTTGCGTGACATGGGTTGACAGGCGAACCCGCGCCAGATTCACCCACAGCCCCTGCTCCTGTAGCCGTTTGACCGGCAGCAGTCCAACCCGCAGCGCCAGGCCAAAACTCTCGCGCGACAGGCGTTGTGCCTCGCGCAGCGCCGGGACGACACGTTCCTGCATGTCCCCAGGCACGGCAAAGGTGGCACCATCACCGCCAAACACAAAGGGCAGGTCGATGCTTCGATCCACATTGACGACGGCCGCGATGCAGGCGACCCCGACCGTGTTCACGTCCTTGTAGGCGCCGGCCTGGATCGCCTGGGTTGAGCCGACCACGTCGGCGATGATGATCCACCAGTCTTCCGGCAACTGCACATGGCGGCTGGTCTCGATGGCGGCGTCGAACGACTCCAGCACCGGCAGATCACGATAGAAGTTGACGCTTGTCATGGACAGCATGGCATGGCTGGAACGGATGGCGTTTCAATGTAGCAGCGTGCAACGGACAAGAGCGCTCCTACACTATCGCATGGGCTGCCGCACCGATAGAAGTCAATGAGCGAGACGCTGCAGGCGCTGGCGGCGAATCCGGCGCAGCTCGCGCTGGCTTGTCTGGTCGCATTTGCCGTTTCCATTCTGGGCGGTCTGACCGGTTTCGGCACCGGCCTGGTGCTGCCGGTGTTCCTGATTCCGCTGGTCGGGGTGAGAAACGTCATCCCTGTGATGGCAGTCGCCATGCTTTTCAACAACGGCGGCCGGGTCGTCGCTTTCTGGCGCGAGGTCCAGTGGCCGCACGTGCGGCTGCTGCTCGCGCTCGGGATTCCGGCCTGCATTGCCGGCGCATACAGCTACACCTTGCTAAGCGCCGGCTGGGTCGCCCTGCTCCTTGGCACGTTCCTGCTCATCAGCGTCCCATTGCGCCGATTCCTGAAACATGTCCAGTTTCGGTTCACGGCCGGCACGGAACTTGGCGCCGGCGCCTTCTTCGGGTTCATCAATGGCGGCATGACAGGAACCGGCGTCATCCTGATCTCGATACTCATGTCCGGCGGCGTTCAGGGCGGCGCTCTTGTTGCGACGGACGCGGTCATTTCTGTCGTCATGGGCCTGGCCAAGGTTGTCCTCTTTGGCAGCCTCGCCGCGCTTGACCTCGAACTCGCGGTTGTCGGCCTGCTGGTCGGTCTATGCACGGTGCCGGGCGCATTCATTGCCCGATTGCTCCTGAAGCGCATTCCTGCGGGCATTCATGCCTGGTTCATGGAGCTGATCATCGTCGCCGCTGCGATCGTGTTGCTCTGGCGTTTCAAACCGTGATGCGGCGCGCGCGGGCCACGACCGGCCAGCGCTCGTCGGCTTGGCCCTCGTGCACCGCCCAGACCTCGCTGTGCAGGGCCATCGTCGGGCAAATGTGGTACGGGATGCCGTACACCACATCGCCAACCTGGTAGTCGGCGGCACGAGCGGTCTGCACGACCAGGTGCTCTTCGCTGTGCGTCACGGCCACCGCGTCTTCCAGCCCGAACAGGCGGACCCGCGGTTGCGGCATTTCGGAGGCGACCGCCTTGTGGCCGAGGTCCAGACATAGTCGATCAGGTAGCGGTTTGCTGATGACGCGGCAGAACAGCACGGCGGCGTGAAGGAAATGATGATCGGGCGAGGACTGCGACTGGTTGAAGTCCCACAGCACGGTGGTGCCGGCGCCAACCTCAACCCCGTCGTGTTGCGCCAACAGGGCAAAGGTGGGCGAGCCGCTGGCGATGATGCCTGGCACCGGCAGTGACTCGGCGCGCAATTGTTCGCGCAGCGTCCAGACTGGCGCAAAGGCGGCATCCACAGCCTTTTTCAGTGCCTGCGGATCGGGCGTGCGAAGGTGGCCGTCGTAGGCGTGCAATCCGGCGGCCTTGACGCCAGCGGTCCGACAAAGGCTGCGGTACAGGGCTGCGGCGTCGCCTGGAGCAATTCCAGTGCGGTTCATGCCGACGTTGAGGTCAACATAGAGCTCGATGACGACATTCGCGCTGACTGCGGCGCGGGCGATCCGCTGCAGGTTTTCCTGGTTGTCAACCAGGGTCGAAAACTGGGTTCGATCAAAGCGGCGCATCAGTTCAATCAGACGAGCGATGTTGGGCCCGACCGGCTGGTAGGCCAGCAGGATGTCCTCGGCGAGCGCCGTGGCCGCCATTTCCGCCTCGGCAATCGTCGAGACCTTGAATTTGTGGATTCCCGCCTTGCGCTTGAGCTCGATGATTTGCGGCAGCTTGTGCGTCTTGACGTGCGGACGCAGGCGCTTCACATCACCGGCCATGTCGATCATGCGCTGCAGGTTCTGCTCGATCCGCGCCGGGTATAGAAGAACTGCCGGCGAGCTCACCGCGTCGGCGTTGGAGATGTCAAACCAGTTGGGCATGGTGCGAGGCCTTCAGGCAAAGAGGAAAGAACAGATCAGCGGCGACCGGCGGCAATCACGGGGGTGCATCGCGTCCGGTGCGTTCTGCAATCATGCCGTAATGTTCGGGCCGCCGATGCAGCGCGAAATTGAACGTGGTGTCGCGGTAGGACTGGCCCAGATCGAGGTCGCAGCGAGCCACGATCACCTCGTCGGCGTTGCTGCTGCTGCGCGCGACGATTTCTCCGGTGGGCGCGACGATGCAGCTGCCGGCAATCATGTCAACACCCTCTTCGTCGCCAGCCTTGGCGACCCCGACCACCCAGCAACTGTTCTGGTAGGCGCCGGCTTGCATGCAAAGCTCGTTGTGAAACTGGCCCAGGCGGTCATGCTCGGGCGCGGCTGGATGGTGCACCGGCGTGTTGTAGCCGCAAAAAACCATCTCGACCCCCTGCAGCCCGAGGACGCGAAACGCTTCGGGCCAGCGCCTGTCATTGCAGATCAACATTCCCATCACGCCACCCCAGAGGCGCCAGGCGCCAAAACCCAGGTCGCCGACCTCGAAGTAGCGTTTCTCCAGATTCTGGAACGGCGTCTCGGGCCGATGCTCGGAATGGCCCGGCAGGTGAATCTTGCGGTATTTGCCAACGATGTTGCCACCGGAATCAACCAGAATCGAGCTGTTGAAGCGGCGCTTGCGCCCGCCGGACAGGTCAAGCTCGCAGTAGCCCAGATGGAAACCCAGCTCGAGGCGGCGCGCCTCGTCAAACAGTGGCTTGGTCTCGACGCTGGGCATCTCGCGCTCGAACCAGGCGTCCACCTCGGCCTCGTTCTCGGTGAACCAGTGCGGAAAGAAGGCCGTCAGCGTGGCCTCCGGATAGACCACCACCTCGGCGCCCATCGCCTTGGCCTGCCGCATCAAGACGATCAGACGCCGCACCACGCTGGCGCGGCTTTCGCTGCGGGCAATCGGGCCCATCTGGGCGGCGGCGACGTTAAGGATGCGTGGCATTGTTCAGCAATCGGTGCCCAGGTGCGCGACACAGTCGCCGCGCTCGACTCGGCCGAAATGACGCTGGCAAACGACCATGCCGGTGTTGCGAAAGTAGCAGGGGACCGGGCGCCTTGCCGGGTTATCGACAAAGTGGATCATGCCGGCGAGATCACCGCGCCTGATCTCCGCACCGAGCGGCACGGCTGGCTCCAAGAGACCGGCCTCGGGGGCGTAAACGTAATGATCGCGGCTGGAGACTTCCATGAATCGCGTGCCATGCAAAGGCTCGGCCGGCGTGTCGCTGGCGAGCGCGCCGGTGAAGCGCAGGAAGTTGCGGACACCGCGCTCCAGCATGGCCATGGCGGCAATGTCCACGTCGCCGCCACCGCCGAACTCGCCGCCAAGCGAGACCAGACCGTGCCGCGCCGCGGCCGCGCCGGCCAGCCGGTTCTCCGGGTTGTAGGCCCAGACCAGGCTCAGCGGTGCGTCGAAGGCCTTTAGCGCCGCCATCGAGCGCTCGTCCAGCGCGGCGTCGCCGCTCTTGCGCATCGAGCAGAACGGCACGTAGCGCAAGGACGAACCACCGGAATGCAGATCGTGGTGGAAATCGGCCATCGGATACAACACGCTGTCGATGTAGTGCGCGATGGCAAAGGTCGGCGTGCCGTGCGGGTCGCCCGGAAACGCGCGGTTCAAATTGCCCTGGTCAATCGGCGAGACCCGGGTGCCGGCCATCGCCGCCGGCAGGTTCGCCGCCGGCATGATGATGAGGCGGCCCCGGACCTGCGAGCTCTCGATTTCGCGGATCAGTTTGGCCAGCACGATCTGGCCCTCGTACTCGTCACCGTGATTGCCCGACATCAGGAACACCGTCGGTCCCGCGCCGTTGCGAATCACGGCAATCGGTATCGAGATCGCGCCATAGGCGGAGCGTGTCACCGAATGAGGCAGGTTCAGCCAGTCGACCTGCTTGCCCTGGGCCTCGTAGTCAATGTCGGTAAAGATCATCGTCGGGTTTTTCATGGATTCTCCTGATGCAGCGATGCGGAGCAGCTTGAATGATGCCAGCGCCCGGCCTCGGGGCTCAGCTCCACCATTGCCCGTTCAATACCAGTCCCCGCGCCACGAAGCGATTCTCGCCCTTGATCACTTCACCCACCACGTCACGATACTCCGTGGTCTCGCGCACGACGTCGAAGATGCTCGCCTCGCCGGGCGCGCCGACCTTCAGGGTGCCGAGCTCGGGGCGGCGAATGGCGCGGGCGGCGTTCAGCGTCGCGCAACGCAGCACCTCGTTCAGGGTCATGCCCAGCGCGTGAAATTTGCCCAGCGTGTGCAGCAGATCGAACGCCGGCCCGTTAATCGAGAGCACGTGCACGTCGGACGAAATCACGTCGGGCTGGAAACCGGCCGCCAGCATGGCCCGACTGGTGGCGAAGCCGCAGGACCCGGCGCCGTGGCCGATGTCAAAGATGACGCCGCGCTCGCGCGCCGCCATCACTTCGGGGCGCACGCCCCCGCCCGGCTGCGATGGGGCGTTCGGAAAGGGACGGAAGCAATGCGTCAGGATGTCGCCCGGGCGCAGCCGTGACATCACCTCCAGGCGTGAGGGCGGAGGATGGTCGAGGTGCGCCATCAGCGGCAGGCCGAGCGCCTCGGCCACCTCGAGCGCCATGTCCAGCGGCGCGATGCCCGAGCGCCCGCTGGCGCCGCGGCCGACCCGTACCTTGATGCCGACGATCAGGTCGGCATTTTCGCGCGCCACGCGGACACATTCATTCAGGTCCAGCATGCGCAGGTCTTCGCATTCGCCGACCATCACGCTGTTCGAGAAGGCAAAAATCCCGGCAAAGGAAAGGTTCAGCAACGGCAGGATGCGCACCGGCAGGGCCGGTTCGATCACATGCTTGCGAAAGCCGGCGAAGTTGCCCGGCCCGGCGGTCCCGGCATCGACAAAGGTTGCGGTGGCGCTGGAGCGCGCCAGCGCAACGGCATCGACGCCGATCGAGGTGCCGCCCCAGTAAACATGGGTGTGCAGGTCGATCAGACCGGGGCAAACGATGCTGCCGCTGACATCGCGCACCTCGGTCTCGGCGTCAGCCTCGAGTCGCTCGCCGATGGCTGCGACCCGGCCCGCATGGAAGCGCAGGTCGGCGACGCGGTCGATGTTCTGCGACGCGTCGATGACACGAGCGCCGCGCAGAATCAGATCCTTAGGCAGGTTTGGCAAATTCATTCCTTCCGGCAAACGGCGAGGAGACCGCGTACCAGCGTCGCGTCGTCTTCGCTGCGCAGGACCTGCGGGTTGATGATCAAGATGCCGCTGGCGGCGAGCCGCTCGCTCAGATGCACCGGGGGCCTGCCGCGCTGCAGCCGACGACTCAATTCGATGGCCGATCCTTGGACCGTCAACTCAAGCAGCGGCACCGGATAGCTGGCGCTGGCCGGCACCAGGCTTGCCTGTATCGACGGTTCGACGGCGAGGGCCGATGCAATTGCCGACAGCCTTGCGCTCAGTCGGGCGCCATCCGCGGCTTCGTCACTCGCGACAAAACGTTCCAGTGCGGTCAGCAGGCCGACGATTTCCTCCCTGCCAACCTTGAAGCCGCGCCCGATCCCATGGTGGGGAATCCCGCTCAGGGCCTCTCTGTTGATCAAGGCCGGTGGCGACCAGTTGTCCGGATTCACGTCCATGTCCATCATCTGCAGCAGGGCCGAGCCAATCAGGTCGGCGCGGCCAGCGAGGATGCCGCTCGCCTGCGGGCCTCCGATTGCCTTGCCGCCGCTGAACACCACCAGATCGGCGCCAGCCTCGATGAAGCGGCGCAGGTTGTTCTTCGGCGGCAGTTGCGCCGCGGCATCGACGATGACCGGCAGGCCATGACCATGGATGACCTTGACCACGCCCGGCAATTCGTCGACGGTCTGCGCCGTTGCCACAAATACTAGAGCGATGGTCTGGGCGTCGATGGCGGCCTCGATTTCCCACGGCTCCAGGCCGCGCACGCCGGCACCGGTGCCGCGGTCGTTGTGCCCGATATCGACGATCTGCGCACCGGCGGCGCGCACCGCGTGGTCGTAGCTGTTTCTGTGCGTCCGCGGCATCAGCACGCGGTTCGGCATGGCGCGGGTGTCGGGCAGTGCGCCCATGCGAGCTGCGTTCCAGCCGCACAGGCAGGTCGCGGTGGCCAGCGTCAGGCCGGCGGCGGCGCCCGAGGTCACGATGCCGGCCTGGGCGCCGGTGGCGCCGGCGATCACGCCACTGGCCGCGGCCTGCAACTCCGCGATGTCGACCGAGGCGCCCGCTGCCTGGCGCATGGCCTCCAGCACCTCAGGCGCCATCAGGCTGCCACCCAGGCGCGTCAGCGTGCCGGCCGCGTTGATGCGGCGCTGCACGCCCAGGCGTTCGAAGATGTCAGTCATTTTTCAATGCGGGGAAAAGCGAAACCGTGTTGTCGTGGAAGATTTTTCGGCGATCGGCTGCGCCAAGAAAGTCGCAGTGGTTCCAGACGTAACTCAACGCCTGTTTGTAGGTGCAATAGCGCCCGACGTTGGGCATGTCGGAGCCCCACATCAGCTTGTCCGGGCCGAAGTGATCGTAAAGCTGCCTGATGTGGTTTTGCGCGCGGTTGTAGGGATAGTCCAACTTGCCGCCCCAGGCTATTCCGTAGAGCAGTTCGGAGTAGACCGGGCAGTGCTCGAGCAGATCGGCAACCTCTACGGGGAAGTCGATGCGGTCGTTGGCGTCGCAATAAATGCTGGTCGGCACGCCATGCACCAGCACATGCTTGATGGCCGGATGGCGCTCGACGATGCGGCGCAGGCGCTTCATCTCATCGACATAGGTTCCCGCCGCCGACTTGGCTGAATGAACCCAGAACACCGGCAGCGAATGCCGCGCCACGAATTGCCACAGCGGGTCGAACAGGGCCTTGTCGGGAAAATGGCGATAGCCGCTGCGAAAAAAACCAGTCATCGTGAAATACAGGCCGCGCATTCCGAGCCGCGTGACCTCGTGCTCGAGTTTGGCGAGCTGGTCGTCGCGGTAGCCAAACGGCTCATCGACCTGGGCCAGTCCGATGAAGCGGCCCGGAAAACGCTGCGTCGCCTCAGAGAAATACTGCGCGAGATCGCCATAGATGTGGTCATTCTGCAGCACCACGGTTCCGATGCCGGAGTAGTCCATGTCCACCACCATCGCGTCGGGCGGCGCCGACATCTCATGCATGTAGGGCGGAAGAAATTGCACATACACGTCTTCACCCTGATCCTGCCACTCGAACCGGCCGTTGCGCCCGACGCGAAACCCTGTGCCTTGCGCGCGTCCGGCCTCCGAGTGGTCCTCAGCGTTCCATAGGCCGCGCGTCGTCACAAGCGCGTGGTCACGGAGCCGGCGGTATGGCTGATTCCCGTGCACATGCATGGCGCGCTGCTGCTGCAGCAGATGGCCCGCCGCGCTGGCAAAGCCGCAGGCTCCGGCCAACGGCGGAAAAATATGGCCGTGGCAGTCGATGATGTCGAAATCGGGCGTCATGATTCAAACATTCTGGCGCGGATCGAGATGGTCGCGCAGTCCGTCGCCGAACAGGTTGAAGGCAAAAACCAGCAGCGAAATGGCAAGACCCGGCGCAATGACGAGATGCGGCGCCACCTCGAGAAATTCGCGCCCGGCGCCGAGCATCGTGCCCCACTCGGGCGCGGGCGGTTGCACGCCCAGGCCGAGAAAGCCCAGCGCCGCGCCGACCAGCACGGCCTGGCCGGACAGCAGGCTGGTCTCGATGATGACGATGGTGAGCGCATTGGGCAGGATGTGACGGCGCAGGATCCTGGCGCGCCGCGTGCCCGAGGCAATCGCCGCCTGAATGAAATCCTCCTCGCGGATTTCCAGCACGCGCCCGCGTATCAGGCGCGCCAGCCGCGGCACGAAACTCGCCGTGGTGGCAACCACAAGTCCCGTCATTCCGGCGCCGATCACGCTGGCCACGGCGATTGCCAGGATCAGGCTCGGAATCGTCAGCAGCAGGTCGACCAGGCCGGTGATTGCCGCGTCGACGCGCCCGCCGATGTAGCCGGCGAGCAGGCCGAGCGTCACGCCGATCATGCCGGCAATGGCCACCGCGAGCAGAGCCGCGCTCAGGGTGAAGCGGGTCCCGACGATCAGGCGCGAGAAGATGTCTCGGCCGATCTGGTCGGTTCCCATCAGATGCGCGCGTGACGGTGACTCAAGCACCATGATCAGGTCCTGCGCATTCGGGTCATACGGGGCGAGCCAAGGCCCCATGACGGCGACAACCAGATAGAAGCCAAGCAGGGCCATCCCGATCCAGAGCGGAAGGTTGTGTTGGCGCGGCAGGCCAATGACGTGCATTTCAGCCATGGCGCAGTCGTGGATTGAGCACCAGGTAGAGCAGCTCGACGATCAGATTGATCAACAGGAAGCCGACCACGAAGATTACCGTGATGCCTTGCACCAGCGTGAAGTCGCGCGCGCCGATGGCGTTGATCATCAGGTCGCCGATGCCCGGCCAGGCAAAGATTCGTTCCACGACGACCGAGCCGCCAAGCAGGTAACCGGTCTCCAGCCCGATGATCGTCAGGATGGGAATCATGGCATTGCGCATCAAATGGTGCCGCACCACGACGCCTTCGGGAACGCCCTTGGCGCGCGCCGTTCGAATGTAGTCCTTGCCGAGTTCGTCGATCACGACGCCACGCGTCATGCGCGCGACCAGGGCGATCAGGCGCGCCGACAGCGCCATGGTTGGCATGATCAGCGAGGCCCAGCCGGTGAAGCCGAAGCTCGGCAGCAGGCGCCATTCGACCGACAGCAGGACGATCAGCATCATCCCGAGCCAGAAGTTCGGAATCGCCAGCAGGCCAACGACAAGAAATGACAGGCTGTAGTCAACCCAACTGCGGTGGCGCACAGCGGCCAGCACGCCGGCCGGGATGCCGATCAGGATCGTGACCAGGATGGCCGCAGCGGTGAGCGCCAGCGTCGCCGGCACACGCGAGAGGATGTGCGGCATCGGATTGCCGCGAAAGGTCGACGAATAGCCCAAATCGCCTTGCAACAAACCGGCCATGCGCTTGCCGTATTGCGTCAGCACCGGCTGGTCCAACCCCAGGCGCGAGCGCAACAATTCGATGTCTGCGTGGCTTGCCGTGGCGCCGGCCATCAACTGCGCCTCATCGCCCGGCACCGCCTTGAAAATGAAGAACACGATCGTCACCACGCCGAACGCGATCAGCGGCATGCGTGCCAGGCGGGTCAGGATGAAGGTAAGCAGGAGGGCGAAGCGATGGAACGACTGGAGAAGTTACACACTTGAGCAGCGCGCGCTTACAGACTGGCGCGGCGCGGGATCGTGAACACGATCGGCCAGACCTCAACGCCCTTGACTCCTTTGCGGATCGCCGTCACGTTCTCGTTCACGTGCAGCCAGACGTAGGGCGCATCCATCCAGACGATTTCCTGCACCTGAGCCAGCAACGCGTTTTGGCCGGCCAGATCCAGCGTCGAATGAGCCTGGCGCAGCAGGTCGTCGACTCTTGGATTGCGGTAGCGGCCGATGTTCCAGACATCGAGCGGGCCGGCGTCGTTGGCGTTCGACTTGTAGAGCGACTCCAGGTGGTACAGGCCGGAGGCGTTGGACGGGTTGAAGCCGAACATCGCAAGGTCGAAATTGAGAGCGGCGCGCTCCTTGCGCAGTTCGCCGAAGTAGGCGCCGCTTTCGACCTTGGTGATGGTCGCGTCGACGCCGATCTGGGTGAACGCGCGCTGGGCGATTTCGACAATGCTCACATCTCCGGGAAACAGGCCTTCGGAGGCGAGCATGCGCATCTTGAACGGCTGGCCGCCCTTTTGCAGCTTGCCGTCTGCGCCCGGCACCCAGCCAGCACTGGCGAGCAGCGCCTTCGCCTTGTCGGGCGAATAGTCGAACGGGGTGTTTTTCTTGTAACCCTGGGTGTCAAAGGACAGCGGCGAATCCGAAGCCTTGGCAAATCCGAAGAACACGCGTTCAGCGATGGTCGTGACTGGAATGGCGTGATTCAGCGCCTGGCGCACCTTCGGGTCGTTGAACGGCGCGTTCGCCATGTTGATGACCAGTCCGAGCGGGCGCAGGCTGGGCGCGGTGAGGACTTCGATGTTCGCTTCGCGTCGCAAGCCGGCGACGAGCTGCACCGGAACCGAGTCGACGATGTCGACCGAACCGGTGCGCAATGCGGCGACGCGGGTGGCCGGCTCGGCAATGAACTTGAACACGAGACGATCCGTCGCGGGCTTGCCGCCCCAGTAGCCGTCAAACGCCTTCAGCGCAACTTCCTGTCCGGGAGTGAATGACTCGAGCATGAAAGGCCAGGCGCCGACCGGGTTCTGCGCCACGCCTTTTTCGCCAAATTTCTCGACCGAGGCGGGCGACACCATTGAGCCCGAGCCATGGGCAAAGGTGTTGAGGATCTGCGAAAACGGGTCCTTGGTCCGCACCACCACGGTCGAGGTATCGATGACATCGACCCCGCTCACAGCGTCCCACAGCGGCCGATTCGTCGGGTTGCGCGCCTTGTCCATCATCCGCTCGACGTTGAACTTCACGGCGGCCGCATCGAACGCCGTTCCGTCATGAAACTTCACGCCGGCACGCAGCCTGAAACGGATCGATCTTGCGTCGGCGGCGCCGTCCCAACTGGCGGCCAGGGAAGGAACGATCTTCAGGTTCTTGTCGAAATCAACGAGTCGGTCGAACAGGCAGTAGGCGACCTCGTAGCCGCCAGGGTAGGTCGAGAAGGCGCCCTGCGCCGGGTCGAGCGTCATGACACGGGTGCTCTGCCCGTAGGTGAGCGTCTTGCCGGGCGCCGCCTGCGCCAGCGCATCACGCGCGGCGAGCAGCATGGGGGGGACGACCACGCCGGCCATCAATCCGAGTGCTTTACGTCTGTGCATGGTTTCTCCTTTGGTTGTGGGCATAGAGATTCTGGCACGAGGCCAGGGCCCGAGTCATGCAGAGCATCCTCAGGTCCAGAGCTTATTCCAGGTGAACACGGCCGGAAAACCGCCGGTGTGTACAAAAACAAGCACATCGCCGGGCAAGAAGCGGCCGTCGCGAACATGCGCGACCATGGCGGCCGCTGCCTTGCCCGTGTAGATGGGGTCGAGCACGATGCCCTCATGCCACGCAAACAGCCGCACAGCCTCGTTGCCCGCATCACTCGGCACGCCATAGCGTGCTCCGACAAAGCCGCCGAAATTCGTGATGTCGGCGGCGGCCAGCCGCAACTCAAGACCCAGGGCTTCACAGGTCTGGTTGGCAATGGCCGCGGTACGCGACGGCACGTCGAACTCACTGGTTGCGGTGACGCTGTGCACTTTGAAGCCGCCAAACAACTTGCGTGCAATCTCGAAGCCGGCCGCGCCCTTGCCGCTGGAGGACATGTAGAACGCGGTCGGCTTGACCCCGAGCGCATGCAGCTGTTCCTGCATCTCCAGCAGGGTCTCGATGTAAGCCAGCGCCGAGGCGACGTCGAACATCGGGTTGTCGTTCAGGATATGCGGCTTGCGACCCTTGGCCCGGCAGTCGCCGGCGAGTGAATCGAGCAGCCCGCGCTGTTCCTGCTTGTCGCGCGCGAAATGGATCTCCGCGCCCATCAGGTAATCGATCAACAGATTGCCTTGCACCTGGTCGGGCCGCTCACCCTCGAGCACCAGGATCGTCTGCAGGCCGAGCTTGTTGCAGGCGCCGACGGTCTGGCGCGCCGAATTGGACTGCAGGTCGAGTCCGACGATCACGACATCGGGGTTTTCGGCCATGGTGCGGGCCAGGCGGAACTCAAGATTGCGCAGCTTGTTGCCACCCAGCGCGACCCCGGTGAGGTCGTCGCGCTTGATGAAGAGCCGTGGACCGCCGAGATGGCGCGCGAGGTTGGGCATTTCATGCAGCGGCGTCTTCTTGATGGCGATGTCCAGGCGCGGAATTGCGCCGATCCGCTGACGAATGTCGGCAAAGCCTGCTGGCGCATCCATTGAAGCCATGTTCGACTCGATCACGAGGCTGCTCCCTCCAAGGCGGCAGATGACGCGGCCAATGTCTCCCTGGTGCGCAGGTGGCAGGCCACGACATGCCCCGGCGCGATCTCTTGCAGCGGCGGATCTTCGACCTTGCAACGGGCGATGGCGTACGGACAACGGGTATGGAAATGACAGCCCGGCGGCGGATTCATCGGGCTCGGCACGTCACCCTCGATCACCAGCCGCTCGCGCCTGGCCCGTGGGCCGGCGATCGGCGCGGCGGCCATCAACGCTTCGGTGTAGGGGTGCAGCGGCCGACTGAAAATTCGCTCCTTGGTCGAAAGCTCAACGATGCGGCCGAGGTACATCACGGCGATGCGGTGCCCGATGTGCTCGACCACGGCGAGATCGTGCGAGATGAAAAGATAGGCCAGGCCAAACTCTTCCTGCAGGTCCATCATCAGGTTCAGCACCTGGGCCTGCACCGAAACGTCCAGCGCCGACACCGGCTCGTCGGCGACGATCAGTCTCGGATTGAGCGCCAGCGCCCGGGCGATACCCAGGCGTTGCCGCTGGCCGCCGGAAAACTCGAACGGATAGCGGTCCAGCGCCTCCTTGCGCAGGCCGACCTTTTCCAGCAGTGCCACCACCTGCTGCTCGCGCTGCGCCCCGTTGGAGGAATCGTAGTTCTCCAGTGGTTCGGAAACGATCTGGCCGGCGCGCATGCGCGGATTGAGCGAGGAATAGGGGTCCTGGAACACCATCTGCGCCTGACGCCGGTGCGGCCGCATCTCGTCTTCGGCCAGGCTCGTCACCTCGGTGCCGCCAAGCCAGATCCGGCCGCCGCTTGGTGGCTGCAGCCGCAGCACGGTTTTGCCTACGGTCGATTTGCCGCAGCCCGACTCGCCCACCAGACACAGGGTTTCGCCCGCCTGAATGGCGAACGACACGCCATCGACCGCCTTCACCTGTCCGGCGACACGCTGCAGGATGCCGCGACGCACCGGGAAGTACTTCTTCAAGCCTTCAACGCGCAGGACTTCGGTCATGTCGCCCCCACGGTCGCCCATTGCATGGGCTCCCTGCCCCCCAGGGGGGCCTTCGCGTCTTGGGACGGCCCGGCGACGCTCATCATGCTGCCAGCACCCTTTCGATTTCCCAGCAGGCGGCCAGGTGGTCCCCGGCCTGGGCCTTGCCGCCGGGAGCCAGCGCAACGCCGGCCGCACTGTATTGCAGCAGTGGCGGCTGCTGCTGGTGGCAGCGTGGCGTGGCAAAGCCGCAGCGCGGCGCAAAGGCGCAGCCTTCAAACGGCGGCTGGCCCGGCGCGCTTTCACGCAGCGAGGGGACGATGCCCGGTATCTCGCTCAGGCGGCGCGCGCGCACACCCTGGCGTCCGCGCGGAATCGAGGCCAGCAGGCCGCGCGTGTAGGGATGCAACGGGCGCTCGAACAGCGCGTCCACCGTCGCCTCCTCGACCTTGCGCCCGGCGTACATGACGACCACTCGATGCGCCGTCTCGGCGATGACGCCGAGGTCGTGCGTGATCAACATGATCGCGGCGCCGACACGGCCATTGAGTTCCACCATCAGTTTGAGAATCTGCGCCTGGATCGTGACGTCGAGCGCCGTCGTTGGCTCATCGGCAATCAGCAGCTTGGGGTTGCAGGACAGGGCCATGGCGATCATCACGCGCTGCCGCATGCCGCCCGAGAATTCGTGCGGGTAGGCGCTGACCCGGCGTTGCGCGTCCGGTATCCGCACCAGGCCCAGCATTTCCACCGCCCGCTCATGCGCCGCCTGACTCGACAGCCGCTGGTGAATGCGCACCGCCTCGGCGATCTGGGCCCCGACGGTATGCACCGGATTGAGCGAGGTCATCGGCTCCTGAAACACCATGGCGATCTGGTTGCCGCGAATGTCGCGCATCTGCACCTCGCTCAGCGAGGCCAGATCCTTGCCTTCGAACAACACCGATCCTTCGACGATGCGACCGGACCTCGGCGGGATCAGGCGCATCACCGAGAGCGCAGTGACCGACTTGCCGCAACCACTTTCACCGACGACGCCCAGCACTTCCCCTTGCTGCACAGTGAGCGACAGGCCCTCGATGGCGCGCACGACGCCGTCACGGGTAAAAAAACGCGTGTGCAGGTTGTCAATTTCCAGAACGGGAACCATCACATGCGCCGTGAAATTCGCGGGTCCAGCAGATCGCGCAGGCCGTCACCCAGCAAGTTGACCGCAAGCACGACCAGTGCCAGGCAGATGCCCGGAGCAAAAATGGTCCAGGGGGCAATCTGCAGGTAGAGCCGGCTCGACGCAATCATATTGCCCCAGGTCGGAAACTCGGGCGGGGTGCCGGCGCCCAGAAAGCTCAAGCCGGCTTCGGTCAGGATGGCCGAGGCGCAGATGTAGGTGGCCTGCACGATCAGCGGCGCCACCGTGCTCGGCAGGATGTGCCGGCGCAGCAGCTTGCCAACGCGGGTTCCGTTCGAACGCGCGGCCTCGACAAACGGCAGGTCGCGCACCGACAGCACGACCGCGCGCACCAGCCGTGTCACGCGCGGAATCTCGGGAATGGCGATGGCGATGATCACCACCTTGACGCTGGCGCCGAGCAACGCCACCAGGGCAATGGCCAGCAGGATGGCGGGAATCGCCATGATGCCGTCCATCAGGCGCATGACGACGGCGTCGACGCGCGGAAAGTAGCCCGCGACCAGGCCGACAAAAGCGCCGCAGAGAATCGAAATGAAGGCCACCGTCAAGCCGACAAACAGCGAGATGCGGGCGCCATGGACCATGCGCGAATAAACGTCGCGCCCCAGGCTGTCGGTGCCGAGCCAGAATTCCGGCGAAGGCCGCTTCAGGCGGTTGATCGGCTCGAACGCCAGTGGGTCGCCGGCGATCCAGGGCGCCAGCAGCGCCGCCAGCGTGATCAACAGCAACAGGGCTGAGCCCAGGATGATGGTCGGGTGGCGACGAACGTAGGCGAGCGCGGCGTCTTTGGTTTGGCGATCAAACATGGGTCATGCCGAGCGTGCCTAGCTGTAGCGGATGCGCGGATCGAGGAAACTGTACGAGATGTCAACCACCAGATTGATCAGAACGTAGACGCCGGCAAAAATGATCATCACGCCCTGGATGATCGGGTAGTCGCGGCGCGTGATCGCATCGACCACGAGCCGTCCCACGCCGGGGATGTTGAACACGCTCTCGGTGATCACCACGCCCGAGATCAGCAGCGCCACGCCAATGCCGATCACCGTGATGATCGGGACGGCCGCGTTCTTGAGAGCGTGGCGCAGCAGGATCGGAACCGTGGCCACGCCTTTTGCGCTGGCGGTGCGGATGTAGTCCTCGGCCAGCACCTCGAGCATGCTGGCGCGCGTGATCCTGGCAATCAGCGCGACGTAGGCCAGCCCAAGCGCAATCGAGGGCAGGATCAGATGTCGCAGCCAGTCCCAGAAACCATCGGCCAGCGGCCGGTACCCCTGCACCGGCAACCAACGCCATTCCAGCGCAAAGAAATAGACCAGGATGTAGCCGACGACAAACACCGGGACGGAGAACCCCATCACCGCCAACCCCATCACCGCGCGGTCGAATAGCGAGCCGGCTTTCCACGCCGCGAGGACGCCGACCGTGATGGCGATGCTGACGGCCACCAGCATGGTGGTCAAGGCAAGCGAAACGGTCGGACCGACGCGCTGCTGCACCAGCTTGGTCACCGGGATGTTGGAGAACATCGAGACGCCCAGATCGCCACGCAGCGTGGCCCAGCCCCAACTGGCGAACTGTTCAATGAAGGGCCGGTCCAGCCCCAGATTCGCGCGAATCTTGGCGACGTTCTCCTCGGTCGCGTTGTCGCCGGCAATGATGGCGGCGGGGTCTCCTGGCGCCAGATGCAGCAGCGAAAAAACGAAAATGCCGACGACCAGCATGACCGGAATCACGCCGAGCAGGCGGCGAATGATGTACGACAGCATCAGGCAGGAAGTTCGCTGCCTGGCGCAACCGGGCAGCGAAACTCAAGGGCGCGAAATCAGCCGATGCGCTCCACGTTCCACCATGGAATGATCTCCGGGATGGCGATCAGGCCTTTCAGGCGATCACCGCGGTAGGCCACCGGCCCGACCCACTGGCCGGTCTTCACGTCGTGCACATATTCCATCATGTTCCTGTTCAGGCGTTGCGCCACCGCGCGGCGCTCGGCCAGGGTGGTCGCCGCGGCCCACTCGTCGCGCAGTTTCTCGTGCAGCGCGTTCTCCGGCCAGCCAAACCAGGATTTGCGTCCCAGCGCCGAATGGGCCGCCAGGGCAATCGGGTTTGCCGTCGCATTGCCGCCGCCCCAGGTGAAAAAGATGTTCCAGCCGCCCTGGTCCGGCGCGTTCTGGACCGAGCGCCGCGTCACCACCCCGCCCCAGTCGGACGAGGCCAGTTGCACGTTGAAGCCGACCTGGCGCAGATTCTGGGCGATCACCAGGACCGACTGGTTCATGATGTGGATGTCGGTCGCGTGCAGCACCACGAGCGGCTTGCCGTCGTAGCCCGACTCGCGCAACAGTTCGCGTGCCCGCGCCTGGCGCTGCGCCATCGGCGCCCTCAGCATCAGAGCCTCGGAGCCGTCTTCGACGCCCATCGGCGAATCGCAGGTGAAGTGCGAGCCACAGGTGCGGTAGTAGGACGGGTTGCCGATCGCCGCGCGCTGGATGTCTTCCTGGTTGATCGCAAGCTGCGCCGCACGGCGCGCGGCCAGGTTGTTGAACGGCGGGTGCAGGTGGTTCAGCCGGCAGTAGCCGACGTTGCCGAACTTGTTGAGGACGTCGATCTTGACGCCCGGCGCCGAGGTTAGCGTGGGCAGGATGTCGATCGGCGGCACTTCGAAAAAGTCCACCTCGCCCGTCATCAGCGCCGAAGCCGCCGTCTGCGCGTCCGGAATGATGTCCCAGATCACGCGGTCCAGCAACACCCGCTTGCCGCCGGCGATGCCCGAGGCCGGCTCGCTGCGCGGCACATAGTCGGGATTGCGTTCGTACACGACGCGGCTGCCGGGCCGGAACTCGGCTTCGACAAACTTGAATGGGCCCGAGCCGATGTGTTTCGTGATCTGGGTGTTGGGATCGGTCGCCGCAACCTCGGCCTTCATCATGAAGCAAACCGGTGTGCTGGTCTTGGCCAGGGCGTCGAGCAGCAGGCCGTACGGTTCCTTCAGCACGATGCGGAAGGTGTTGTCGTTCACCACCGGCGTGTCGGCGACGCGCTCGAACAAATGCTGCCCGGCGCCATCCCTGACCTGCCAGCGCCGCAGCGAGGCGACGCAGTCGCGCGCCGTCACGACCGTGCCGTCGTGCCACTTCAGGCCCGGGCGCAATTCAAAGGTGTAAGTCTTGCGGTCGGCCGAGATGTCGGTGCGCCCGACCATCTGCGGTTGCGGCCTGAACTGCTCGTCGATGCCAAACAGCGTGTCGTACATCATGGCGCCGTGGTAGGCCGACATGTTCGCCGTGGTCCAGATCGGATCGAGCGAGCGCAAATCGCCGTGCGGCACCATGCGCGCCTGGCGCGGCGGCCGTTGCTGGGCGCGGGTCAGGTGCGGCACCCCGACGCCGGCCAGTGCTGCCGCGGCGACACCCGCCGTAAGTACAGAACGCCTTGAACTTTTCATGAAAGCATCTCCTGGTGTTCGGTCAATCGGAGCGGCCAGCAGAACGGCTGGAAGATCGACCATGGGGTTCGGGAAGCCAAATTATTTAAGCACATCCGTCAGCGAGGGGCAAGCCTGCAACGCAGCAACTGCGCGTTATCCCTAATCAGGCCAGCTTTTTATACTCTGCAAAAGCCGTGCGGTAGTCCCCGCGCTCATAGGCCGCATTCGATTGCTCAAACGTCTGGGCGAGCGCCGATCCGCTGCTGATCAGCGCCAACGCCAGGATCAACTTCCTTGCAAAACTTCTCATGGATGCGCCCGTCATCTTGTCATCTTACTTCTCGCGTCTCAGTCGGGGACTGGCATTGGAGCAGTGGCCCCGCTTGTCTGAACAACTCCCCCCGAAACATAAGTGGACTGCGGGCAGGTTGGGCGCACCCTTGGCGCCGTACAGCGCCACGCGGTCGGCTTCCATCATGGCCGCCAGCACCTGCTTGCCGGCGTTCACACACAGCCCGTAGAAGGCGTGCTGCACGTCGCGCAGCACTCCGTCCATGGACAACGACAGCTGCACCGGGGCAGCCAGAACTACCCGCAGTGCGGGTTTCATGCGAGACTTCATTTTGGTGGTTCCTTTCTTTGCTTGCTAGGCACCTGCATGTTCACATGCAGGCGAAAGGAACCGCCACCCTCAGCTCACGCGTTCAACAAGTTCTGGGACATCGCCGAGGAACCGTCACACGGCATGGTTCAACAACGGACGGGACAATGCCGCATCGAGCGCAACCAGTGTTAGCGGCGGTGCAAAAGCGCGCAAATATGGCGGTAAAGGCGTGCAGAAAAAGTCATGAATACCGGTCTATCAAGGAAGAAATTCGTCGATTTGGTGTGCGAGTGGGCGGAGGTAGCTACCGTTTCGCCCACCCGCCGGGCGTCGCCATTTTTTCAATCAGTATGTACCCCAAGCAGCCAGAAAGTGACGCTTTTCGACAGCCGTTCACAAATCTATTGGGGCGACAACTATTCTGACGCGGGGGGAAACGCAGCGTCTGAGCCGGCCTTGCGCGAAAACTCCGGTCTAACCTGACGCTACCTGCACGATCAACGCGCCAAAACGATCCACCTCCGCCCTTTGTTCCGGATACAGGACCGTCGTGGCATCCAGCTGGGTGATGATGGCGGGACCAGAGAGCGTCGCGCCAGCCCCCAGCTTGCTTCGATCATAGACAGGGCTATCCATCAAGCCTTCCTCGAACGCGACTTGCTGATGACCGATCACGGCATCATGGACCGGCCCGAGTCGACCCAGGGTCGGCAACTTGGGCTGTGACAAAACTCCCACCGCCGTCACTCCGAGAGTGACAATTTCCACCGGAGCATCTTCTTGCGCAAAGGTGTACAGCTGGCGGTGCATTTCATGAAAATTGCGGATGCACTCCTGGGTATGGTGTGGGTCCGCCGGCCCTGACCAGGGAACAGACAGCTCAAAGCCCTGCCCCTGGTAGCGGATGCTTGCATTGCGTTGGATGGTTTGACTCTTCAATAACATGCCTTCGCTGTCAATCCACTGCCTGGCGCGACTCTCGAGTTCCTGAAACACAGCCTCGATGTCTTGATAGTTGTAGTGAGGCGGCTTTTGCAGGCAGGTTCTGGAGTAGTCAGAGCGGAGGTCTGAGACCAACAAGCCCAAAGCAGACAGCACACCGGGCGCGGGCGGAATCAGAATCTGCTCGATGCCGAGCAAGCGTGCCAGGGAACTGCCGTGCAAAGGGCCGGCGCCGCCAAAGGGGAGCAGCACGAAATCCCTTGGATCATGCCCGCGCTCGATCGAGACGACCCGAATTGCTCCCACCATGTTGTTATCGACCACGGCCAGAATTCCTCGCGCGGCTTGCTCCAGACTGAGTCCCAGTGGTTGCGCAATGCGCGACCGTATGGCTTTTTCAGCCAACTCGCGGCTCAAGGTCAGGCTGCCTTGCAGCAAGTATGGAGGCAGGTGACCCAGGACAAGATGCGCGTCGGTGACCGTCGGCTCGGTGCCCCCGCGCGTGTAGGCCGCAGGACCGGGGACGGCCCCTGCGCTGCGCGGCCCAACCAACAGCCCGCCCGATTCAGAGATCGATGCAATCGAACCTCCTCCGGCGCCAATCGTGTGGATGTCAATCATCGGCAACGAAACCGGCCACTCGCCAATGCGCGCCAGCGTGGTCGTGTTCAGCTGACCGTTTCTTATCAGCGAAACGTCGGCCGAGGTTCCGCCAATGTCGATCGTGATGAGGTTGGGAAACCCGCAAGACTTGCCGACAAACGCTGCGCCGACGACGCCAGCTGCCGGTCCCGACAATGCGGTTTGCACGGGCGTTCGCTTGATCTCCTCGACCCCAGTGACGCCCCCCGAAGACTTCATCAACAGCAGGGGGGCGTGGATCGAGCGCGCCGTCAGGCGCGACTCCAAGCGACCGACGTAGGTTGACACCGAGGGCATCACGTAGCTGTTCAGCAGCGTCACCATGGCCCTCTCATACTCGCGAAATACCGGGAACACCTCGCAGGACAACGAGACCATGGCTTCCGGGAACACATCAAGAAGCAGCTTCCGGACCAACAATTCCTGCGTCGGGTTGGCATAGGAATGGATCAAACACACGGCCACCGACTGGATATCCAGCTTCTTGATTTTTTGAGCAATCGACAGCAGCGCCAACTCATCCAACGCTTCCAGGACTGCCCCATCCGGGCCGATCCGCCCGGCGACCTCGAATATCCGCTCGGGTTTCACCGGCCGCTTGGCGCGTGACCAAGCGTACAAATTGGACTTGCGTGGAATGTCATGTCGGGCCAATTCCAGGACATGACGAAATCCCTGCGTGGTGATCAGGGCGCAGGGCGCGCCCTTGCTCTCCAGGATCAAGTTGGTTGCGACCGTGGTCCCATGGAACACTTGCTTCACCGAAGCGGCCGGCGTGCCGGAAACCTTCAGGGTCTCTTGAACACCCTGGTCAAAACCAATCGAGTGATCATCCGGCGTGGTGGCAACTTTGGAGTTCCAAATGACGCCGCTGTCGCCGTCAAAAGAGACAATATCGGTGAAGGTTCCGCCAATGTCGATGGCGATGCTGGTGTGCAAAGGGGTGGCGCGGATGGTCATGCCTATTCCATGCGCTCAACGTAGCTGCCGTTGTGAAACAGTTTCGTGGAATAGCGGCACTTGGCTCGGTACTGCTCGGACCCTTGGACATCCAGTTCAATCTCGTCATCCACCTCGCGCAGCACGATGCCGTAATCGCCTTCGGCAGCGGTTCGACTGATGTACCCAGCGCGGACGTCGTCCAGCACCAAATCCATGTCCCGATCGAAGGGGTGTCCCCAGCCTCCGCCGCCGCAGGTCTGGAAGCGGATCACGTCGCCAGAATGAATCATCTCGCCATCCGACAAAGGTGAAACCATTCTTTCAGCTGCCGTGCCGGGATTGACTGAACAACTGCCGCCCCGTCCGGCTTGACCGCCATTGACGCCCCAGGCAGGGTTCGTGATGCCATCGATGCGGATCGCCAGAATGGCGTCGGGACCCAGCCATTGAACTTCGCGAATCACTCCAGCTCCTCCGCGAAATTTTCCAGGTCCGCCCGAGTCCAAATGCATTTCGTACCGCAGCAGCCGAATCGGGTACATCTGTTCCAGAAACTCCGCCGGGTTGTTTTCCTGCGCCACGTAGTAGACGCCGTTGTGACCATCGGCAAATGGCCTGGCCCCATGACCGACGCCGACGCCGTCTGCCACCAGGAAAGCTTGCCCGGTATCGGGATCATGGCCACGCAGAAAATAGATGGAATAGGCAGCAGTGGCCGCCACCGATTGGCCTTGTGAGGCCACATTCATCAAGCCGGCGCAAACATTGACCGTTCTTATGAGAGTCAATCCGCGCTGGTTCAATGGGGCCGGGAAGCGTGGCTGCAACAAACTCCCCTCGCGCACCTTCACCTCGTCCACGGCGTGCATGGCCCCTTCGTTGATAAGCAATGATGGATCTTTTGCCAATGCGTAAATGCCGAACACCATTTTCGGAACGGCGGGGTTCATCAGGAAATTGACGGGGCCTGGCGCCTGATCATCGGTTTCCGTCGTGTCAATTTCAATGCGATCAGGCGTCACGTTGAGGGTCATTCGAATCTTGAACGGTCCGTGGCCCTGCCCGTCACTGTCGATGCTGTCGGCAAACCGGTAGGAACCCGGCTTGAACGTGTCTCGCAATTGCCGGATCAGTCCGGTGCGTGTTTGCCGGTTCAGTTTCTCAAACGCATCCACCGTGACTGCGGCTCCAAAGCGCTGGTACAACTCCATGAAGCGCTTTTCGCCCAGCCGCACTGATGCAATCATGGCCCGAATATCACTCCGCATTTCCTCCGGGAATCGGCCGTTGCGAAGAAATATCCGGTAAATCTCCTCGTTGAGCACGCCCTCGCGGTACAGGCGCACCGGAGGAATCATGATGCCTTCCTGGAAAATATCAGTCGCAGTCGGAGACATGGAGCCAGGCCAGGCCCCGCCAATGTCATTGAAATGCGCCCAGGTTTGAGAAAACCCGATCAACTGCTCGTCAAAAAAGATCGGCGCTGCAAAAACCTGGTCAGGCAGGTGCGACACCCCTCCCTTGGAGGCATAGCAATCGTTGTACCAGTACAAATCCCCCGGCCGCATCACCTTGCTCGGATAGTGCTCGAAAATCGGTTGAATGATGTGGCCAAAAATCGGCAAATTGGTGCCCGTGATCAACTGCCCCAGCGGGTCAAAATAGCCGGCGAAAAAATCCTTCTTTTCGCGAATCACAGGTGAGACGGCAGTACGCTCCAGCAGCGTCTCCATTTCAAGCTGAGCCGCTTTCAAGCTTCCCTTCACAATTTCAAGCGTGATGGGATCGCAAACCATCGGCATCGTTTTGACTCGGGTATCCATGAGGTACTCCTTGTTGGAAAGTCAGTCAAGCAATCGCTGGAAGCACTTCTTTGTGCGCCTGTTTCAGCGTGGCCACCAGGCGATTCTCGCCGCGCCTCAATTGAGTCAGAGCAAACCCTCGCAGGCCAGGGTCCATTTTCTTGAATTGGGCCGCAATTGAAATCGTTGGCAGTGCCGGCACGGGCGACGCCGGATCGTGGCCAAAACGGGCCTGTTGCGTGTGATTAATGGGCACCAACAGGCGCGCCAATCGCGTGATCACGGCATTCGCGACGGCCGGGGACAGGGCGGCCTGGCTCAAGCGAACATGAAACAGGCGCAGGGTTTCCTCAAGTTGAGACAAAGCTTGGCGGGTGTTCGAAAAAACATAGTCGTTGCCCATTTCTTGCTGGTACTTGGCCAGGACATCTTTCAGCTCATCCACAATCATCCTCCAGTCAAACGGCAAGATTTCCGCGTTGGCGATGCCAGCGACCAGCGACAGATAGACCTTGATATCTTTCAACATCACCTCCGGGTCGGCAATCTCCAGCCTGTCATTTTCTGTGTGCCAGGCGATATTGCCACCACAGCCGCCTACCGAGTAGTAGCCTTTCTCCTCGCGCAGCGGCTCGGGCATGGTGGAGCTGAGCATCATCAGGCTGGTGATGCCGATGTTGTTGAAGGAGTAGTCGCCCGCTCGATGCGGCCGCGCACCCATCGCTTCCTGGCCAGTGACCTTCCTGATCACTGATTGGGCGAAGGCTTCCGCCTCTTTCATCCATGAGATGTCATGGTATTCCGTGGCCCATCGACATCCTGGGGAGTCACAATTGATTTGAGCCACGCAATACTCATCAAGCTCCAGAGCGAAGTGGTCCGCGTACCAAGTGCTGCCGGCATAGCGTCCGGTCGAGTGGCCCGGCCACCAGGCAATGTGAACCGAGCGTTTCAGTTTGGCGCGGTGCAGCCACAGCACACGCGCAATTTCCAGCATGGTGGCGTTCCCTGTGGCGTTGTCACCGACGCCGACATCCCACGAGTCATAGTGGCCGTGCAGCAGCACGAAAGGATCAGGCTCTTGCGCACCGGTGATCGTCACCAAGGGCAGCTTTTGCTGAAACCATCCCTCATCCATTTCGCAGACAAGGGTGGCCGCATCATTGTGTTTTGCCAAGTCGATCAGTTGCAATCCATCAGTTTGGTTGACTGCCAGTATGGGGATGTTGGGTTTTCGCTTCAGGTCATCCAGTCCGGGTGACCCCCAGATGGTGGTGCAGATGCCCCAGTGAATATCAATCCCCGGGTTCACGGCAATCACGCCAATCGCCCCATTTTCCTCGAACTCGCGCATTTTCTGTGGCGTGGCAAACCCTTCGGAAACGACGATCTTTCCGCGCAGTCGATCCGCAGATGTAGCCTGTGCATCAAAGTTGCGAAGAAATAAACTTGATATGGACCGCGAGTAGGACGCCGGCACATAGACCAGGTCGCCCGTCAGTCCCCGCGGGCAATGGATCGAGTACGCGGAAGGCTTGGCTTTAAACGTGCGTCCCTGCGCCACAACGTGCGCGGACAGCGGAACACTCAAATACAAGTCGCAGTCATGCACCTGCACCGGAATTCCATGCAAACGAAGTTTGCTGACCAAGACATCGCATGCCCGGTTCACGTCTTGCGGCGAACATCGAGGCAACGCCGAGAAAATTTCAGTCAGATCCCAGGGCGCACCAATGGATACGTCTGCGAGCATGTTGTCGATACTGGAGCTCATTGGAAATTCCCTGGTTAATGGTTAGATCAAGTGGCAGGCCACTTTGCGCCCGTGCCCGACATCGCGAAATTTCGGGCTTTCCGTGGCGCATCGGGGCATGGCGTACGGGCAACGGTCCTTGAAACCGCATCCGATGGGGCTCGCAGGTGCGTCGGGAATGGTGCCCATGATGGGTAGCGGCTCGCGGGATTGATCCACACGGGGCGAAGGCACAGCCTTGATCAAGGCCTGCGTGTAAGGGTGAAGCGGGCGCTGAATAAGTTCCTCGGTCGGCGCATCTTCGACAAAACGCCCCAGGTACATCACGATGGTGCGCGTGCACAAATAGCGCACCAAAGCCAAATCGTGCGAGATATAAAGAGCAGACAAGCCGAGCTCACCGCCCACGTCTCTCAACACATTCAGGATGCCGGCGCGAACACTGACATCGAGCATGGAGACCGGCTCATCAGCGACGAGGAATCTGGGCTCCAGGATCAATGCACGCGCAAGTGCCACCCTCTGCAGTTGTCCTCCGGATATTTCGTGCGGATAGGTGTCATCCAGATGCTCAAGCTGCATCAGTTGCGCGCGCTTCAGCGCCCGTTGGAGCCTGCTTTCATGCTCATTCAAATCAACCCGGCAATTGACTAAAGGCTCCATCAACGATCGATAGAGGGTAAACCTCGGGTTCAGCGCATCGTACGGATTCTGAAAGACGAGTTGCGCATTGCGCCGGAAAGTCCGAGTGCTTTTCGCGTCCATTGCCCTGACGTCCTGGCCGTCAAAAAGGACGCGGCCAGAACTCGGGGGAACAAGATTCAACAGCATCCTGCCCGTCGTCGTTTTCCCGCAGCCGGACTCTCCCAGCAGTCCGACTGATTCCCCGCTTTGAATCGTAAGGTCAATGCCGTTGACGGCAGTCATCACCGGCCTTTTTCCGGTCAACCAGTCCTGTAGTGATTTGGGAGCGGGAAACTCCTTGCTGAGTCCCTGCGCTTCGATCAAGCAGTTCATGCGACAGCCCGACCGTATTGGGATCTCAACAGGGGTGCCTCTGCATAGCGCCAGCAAGCCACTTGCCGGTCGTTCTCGACAGTCACCATCGGTGGCGCGGCGTCGAGGCAGATCGGCTGAGAGAACTGACACCGCGCGGCAAAGCGGCAACCCTTGGGAGGGTTGATCAGGTCAGGAGGACTCCCCTCGATCGGCAACAATTCGCCACGGCTTTTCTCCAGGTCAGGAAAAGCGTGGGTGAGTCCCATCGTGTAAGGGTGCAGCGGCTGTTCCAGAACCTCGCTGGTGCGACCGCATTCAATGACTTTGCCCGCATACATGACCACAACAGAGTCACAGATGTAAGCCACGACGCTGATGTCATGCGTGACGATGATCATTGACAATTGCAACTGCGTCTGCAGATGACGGATGACATCCAGCACCTGGCGTTGAACAATCACGTCAAGCGCGGTCACAGGCTCATCAGCGATCAGCAATTTCGGATTCAACGCCAGAGCCATGGCGATGGCAATGCGCTGGCGCATGCCGCCCGAGAATTGATGCGGGTAATCGCGCAGTCTTGCGCGGTCAATACCGACCATGTCAAACAATTCGACCGCGCGCCGCTGGGCTCCGTCCTTGGCAAGTGAAGAGCGCTGCATCAGGATCTCAATCAACTGGTCAACCACGCGAAGCACTGGATTGAGCGCATTCATCGCGCTTTGAGGCACAAACGAGAATTCTTTCCAGCGAAATTTAGAATGAGCCGCATCGTCCAATGTCAGCAAGTCAACACCATTCCATACGATGGCGCCACCATCAATGGAAGCATTGCGCGGTATCACTCCTGTAATGGCTCGCGCCAGGCTGGTTTTCCCGCAACCTGACTCGCCCACCAGGCCCACCACTTCGCCAACCTTGACCGTCAGGGACGCGCCATCCACCGCATTGACTCGCCCGCGAGGGGTGTCATAGCTGAGTGAAAGATTCTCGATCGCCAACAGGTTCATGAATCAGTCTCGAAGCTTCGGAAAAAGAAGTTCTTCATAGCCCCGGCTGATGAAAAAGCCCGCAGTCACCATCAACATGATGCAAAGGCCCGGCGGCACGAACCAATAGTAGGAACCGCGCGAGAGCGCTTGAGAGATGAAAGCATCTTGCAGCATGTAGCCCCAGGAGACACTGTCGGACGGGCCAAATCCCAGGAAACTGATGCTGGCCTCGGTAAAAATGGCCCATCCAATCACGATCGAGCCATACAGAAAAGAGATTGGAAGCACATTCGGCGCAATATGCGTGAACAGGATCGTGAAGTGTCCCGCCCCGCTGACTTTGGCCGCTTCCACATAACTTCGCTCGCGCAAAGTGAGGACTTGGCTTCGCACGATGCGGCCGGTGTTGGGCCACAACAGCAAGGAAACACCCGCCACCACATTCCAGATATTGGGCTTGAAAAACGCCGCCAGGACAATGATGAATGGCAGGAAAGGAATGGACAGGACGATGTCACCCAGACGCATCAACAAAGCATCTATCCAGCCGCCAAAGTAACCCGAGATCAAGCCGACCAAGGTTCCCACCACCACCACCACCACGGCGGCGCTCAAGCCCACCAAAAGCGCGCCGCGGGCCCCGAAAACCAATTGGGAAAAGACATCGCGCCCCATGTTGGTGGTGCCCAGCAGAAACAATGTGCTGGGCGCTTGATTGGCGGCGATCTTGCCGTTTGGCAAGAACAGGATTTCAAGCGGATCGTGCGTGGCAATTTGCGTGGCAAAAATGGCGACACAGGCAAAGAAGACATAGATCAGCACACCTGAAAGGGCAAAGGGGTCTTGACGGGTTAGCGAGATGAGCCTGGCTATCCCACCCTTTGACTTGGGCACGGCTCTAGTGCTTGTGTTCATGCGATACCCTGGGATCCAGCACGGCGTAGAGAACGTCCGCGACAAAATTCATGCTCACCAGCGCGAGCGCTACCAGCAAGAAGGCCCCTTGCGCCAACGGATAGTCATTGGACGCCACTGCATTGACCAGGATGCGTCCCAACCCCGGCCAAGAAAACACAATTTCAACGACCACATTGCCTCCCACCAATTGACCCATGCTCAGGGCGAATGCGGTGGCCACGGGCAAAAGGGCATTGCGCGCAGCATGGTTCAACACAATGCGAGACGTGCTGAAACCCTTCATGCGTGCCATGGTGATGTACTCTTCGTGCATCACATCCAGCATGGTCGAGCGCATCAGCAGCAGCGGCAACCCTTGCAGATACAGGGCAAGCGTCAGTACGGGCAAGGTCAAGTGATGCAGGAAGTCGAGTGAGAACATGCGCTGCCATTCACTGTCGTAAAAAGCCCCGGGGCTGGCCGCACCGCCGGATGGAAACCATCCAAGAGAGAACGCAAATACCGACAGAAGAATCATGCCCACCCAAAACTCGGGGGCTGCGCGTGTCGCCAATGCCAGCGGTATCGCCACACCTTCGACCCAGGTGCCCCTAAGCCATGCAAGAAAGGCCCCGGCGATGACGCCAAACAAGTAAGCCAGGATCAGGCTGCTGAAAGTCAACACCAGCGTGTTGGGCAAGGCGGTGAGGACAATGTCGAGTACCGGGCGTTTTTGAAAGAACGACAGGCCCAACTCACCGCGGCAAAGATTCGCCAGATACACAAAGTACTGTTGCCACAGCGGCAAGTCCAACCCGAATTGGGCGCGTATGGATTGCCTGGACTCTTCAGACAATGCCTCGCTGATGTAGGCGGACATCGGGTCGCCAGGCATCAACCGAAACATCAAAAACATCAAGGTCGCAACCGCCCACAGCACAAACAGACTGTGCAACAGTCGCGACGAGATAAAACGCATGAGCGCCCTTTAAAGGGTGGGGGCTGACCTTGCCCCCTCGCGCCCCATCAATTGGACTGCAATGTCTCCGTGACACCTTGCGGATAGTGGAGGCGACCACTGACGACCCTGTAACCTGCCTTTTCCAGGATTTCCCTGGCAACCGGCAATCCCGTTCGGATCTTGTTGGTGTCGGGGTCATGCCAAAACTTCAATGCCGGAGAAATCTGGGAGTTGGCTGCAACCGCATAACCGCCCCAAGCCGCTTGAACCATGACATTTCTGTCAATGGACATGGACAGCGCTTTGCGGAAGTTGGCGTCGTTGAAAGGCGCGCGGCGCAGATTGAACGCGGTGTATTCAAAACCGATGTCAACCTCAGACTTGACGCTGATTTGCGGAGCCTCTTTGGCTAGCTTTTCAAGCACATCGGGAGTGCCGCCGTAGTCGGCAAGGAAATTGATTTCATTGCGACGCAACATGCCCAATGTGGCCTCTGGATTGGGAACGATGCGCAGCACCCAACGCTCCATCTTGGGCGCCGCGAAGTGCTCGCTGAAACGGTCAAGGACAATTTCTTCCTGACCTCGATTGCGAACCATCTTGAACGGCCCCGATCCAATCGCAGACGGATTGGTCAAGGCTTCTGCATTCTCAGGCTTGGTCATCAAGTCTTTCATGACAGGTTCCCAGATGTGCTTGGGGATCAAATTGATCTTCGCCAGACTGGCCGTCACAAAAGCCGAGTTGGGAGCCTTCAGGGTGAATCGAACTCGCCGGTCCCCCGATCTCTCCACTTTCACAATATCGGCCACGGCCGATCGGTACATGGGAACCTTGTTCTCAATGGCCGGCGCTTGAAAGGAATAAATCACATCGTCCAAAGTGACGGGCTTGCCGTCGTGCCAGGTCATGCCGGCGCGGATTGTGGCATCCACGGTCGTGGGGTTGAGCCACTCAATCTTTTCGGCGGCCCAAGGCTGAGGCAGTCCATCTTCTCCGACCCGTGCCAGGCGGTCCCAAACCAATTCAGTCACCCAGGAACTGGCGGAGCCCGCGATGTACAGGGGACTGACTGCAACCACCGGCTCGGAGGAATTCAAAACCATCTGTTTTTGATCGCCTTTGGGCGTGGCCTTGATGAAAGTCCAGAAGTTGCGAATGCCGATGCCACTTTGAACCACGATCGAGTCTTCCGCCCAAACATTCTTGTTGAATGCTTTCATGCTCATGGGGTACACCAGGAACATCTGCGCTTGATCCCGGTCGATGATCTTTTGAGCCTGGCGGACCAGGGCTTTTCGTTTTTCTGGATCGGTCGCTTGCCTTTGGTCTTCAGCGACCTTGTCGTACTCAGGGTTTCGGTAGCCGATGAAATTGAACCCCTTGTCGGCCGTCGTCGAATGGTAGTTGTTGAAAATAATTTCATCGGGATCGCTGCGTTCCGGACGTCCGACCATGCGCCACATCGTGGTGTCCCATTTGTCACGCTCAT
>JBCKPE010000009.1:0-36128 GCA_038901875.1 Burkholderiaceae bacterium | reverse complement strand
GATTCCAGGGGCTGATTTTCGTCGCCGCTGAGATGGGCGTCGGCGGTAACACCATGCGCATCATCGCCTTCATCACCTTCAGCGCAGACATCGACAAGATATTGGCGCACAAGCGCGGCATGCCTGGTTCTTGATCCCGCTGTCGCGCGGGTAAGTTCGATGACTCGCCATCTGTGCCGCGGTGTAAGATGGCTTGGGCGTCTTTGCTGGACCATTCGGTCCCGCGTAGTTGATGCCCAATCATCAGGAGCGAGTCATGCCCAAGTATCTTCTGCAGGTCAACTACACAGCCGAGGGCGCCAAAGGATTGATCAAGGACGGCGGGTCCAAGCGTCGCAGTGCGGCGCAGATGGCAGCCGAGTCACTAGGCGGGCGCGTCGAATCGATGTACTTCGCCTTTGGCGACACTGACGCGTACGTAGTCGCAGACATGCCCGACAACGCAAGCGTCGCTGCGATTTCGTTGGCGCTAGCGGCGAGTGGGGGCGCGACCTCGCGCACTACCGTACTGATGACGCCTGAAGAGATGGATCAAGCAACCCGAAAGCTGCCGACCTACAAGCCGCCTGGGCAGTAGCCGCATTCGTTGCGAGGGGTTCAACGTACCCGGTTGCTGGAAACAAAACGTCATGTTGCTCTCCTCTGATGCGGAGGCCACCATAGCATGAGAATCTGTGTTGACTATTGGGTCGTTGCGTGTTCCCGCCGACGTGACCCACTGCGCCGGTCTTGACTGACCACCGAGCCACGACCCGCACCGATCCCGCGATTCCTGTTTCGTCGCCGCTGAGATGGGCATCGGCGGGAACAGGGATACTTGGGCTCATGCGGTTGGAATTCCTATCCCCATGATCGCGGGTGTTTCCTAAAATGCCGACGATGCGGGCGGGCACGAAGCGCCGGGTCCGCTTCTTCCTCGCTGAGCTCTGCATCATCGCCGTGGGTGGCGCGGTATTCGGGAGCGTGATCGGCCGCACGCCTCTCATCGGCGCGCTGAACGGCATGCTCACCGGCGTTATGGTACTCGGGGGGATTGTCGGCGCCGAGATATTCCTCCCGCAGACGCGGCGCGGTCAGGCCCTCGAACGCGCGCCGTTCCTCGTCACCTTCGCGGTCAAGTGGCTCGTCTACCAAGCCCTGATCGTGGCCGTCATTGGAAGCGGACTCGTACGGTGGCTCGTCCACACCGTGGTGCTCGGTGGCGACGCCGCGCAGGCGATCCTTCAGCAGGCCCCGAGCATGAAGACGGGGGTGGTGATCCTCATAATTACCTTCTTCGTGCCTCCCCTCATCTTGATCGTCCAGTTCAGCCGCCTGATCGGCGAACGCACCCTGCGCGATATCCTGCTCGGCCGCTACCACCGATCGCGCGTCGAGGAGCGGTTCTTCCTTTTCATCGACATCGTCGGCTCGACCCCGCTCGCCGAACGGATCGGACCCGACGCGGTGCATCGTTTTCTGAACCGCGTATTTCAGCTTGCCTCGGCCCCCATCGACGATCACGCAGGCGAGGTCTATCAGTACGTCGGCGATGAGGTGGTGATCACCTGGACGCTGGCCGAAGGCCGGGTGTCCGCGCGCCCGCTTGCCTGCTACTTCGCGATTGAGCGGGCTCTCGCAGAGGCGGTCGAGGACTTCCAACGCGAATTCGGCACCGTGCCGCGCCTACGGGCCGCTTTGCATGCAGGACCGGTGATCACGGGCATGGTGGGAGGAAGCCGCCGGTCGATCGTATTCCACGGCGATGTCATGAACACGACCTCGCGCATCGAAAACGCGACCCGCGACCTGCAGCGATCATTCCTCGCTTCGGAGGACGCATTGAATCGTCTGGAAGGAGTTGAGGCCTATGCGCTCGCGGATCTTGGCCCGCAGCAGTTGCGAGGCCGCGCGGCTCCGCTGCGCGTGTACGCGGTGGACATTGCGTTGGGCGTCATAGGCACGCCGGCGCTGCGTTATGCGTAAACTGACCGCGTCTGTTATTGCCGCCGCCGTGACCTTAATCAGCGGCGCCGATTTTGACTGACCAGGGACCACCGAGCTACAACCGGCACCAATCCTCACATATCGCGATTCCTGGGGCTGATTTTCGGCACTACTGGTCAGATGGGCGTCAGCGGCAACACAACGACCGCAAACCGTTGCCGACAGCGGTGACTGAGACGCTGGCGGTGGGTCAGTCAAGATCAGCGCAGTGGGTCAATTTCGCGTCGGCGACGACAATCGAGGACTGGTATCGCAAGACTGTGGAGGCTTGGTCGCGGATATAGCAGGCGCGGGTCTGACCGGGTGGCCCTGTTTCAGGTCACACAGGCAAAAGGTGGTCATCGAGGGCCGGGGCTCCTGCTGCTGGCGACAGGACACCCCTGCCACACCCCGGAACGCAGCCGACAGGGGCTTATTCTTTGGGCCACGACTGGTTTTGGAGGGTCGACGAATGAGCCAGCCACTGGTTCGATACGACGCGGCCATCCATGCGCTCGCTGAGTGTCGCCACATAGACGACGCCAAGGACATCGCCGACAAGGCGCTGGCGTTGCAGACCTACGCAAGACAGTCGAAAGACCCACAAATGGAAGCCTGGGTCGCCGAGATACGGCTGCGCGCAAGGCGCAAGGTGGGTAACCTGAGCGCGGCACTGCCGGCAATTGGGCACCGCCCAGGAAAGGGTTCCGAGCTTGGAACGCTTCCCAAGAAGAACGCACTCAAAGCTGCCGGCCTATCCAAAGCCGAAGCGCATCGGTGCGAACTGCTTGCGCGAGTGCCAGAAGCTGCGTTCGAGGCCTACATAGCGATGAAGATGGCCGCAAGGAAAGCGGTAACAGCCGATGAGGTTATGCGCATGGTTGGCAAGCGCAAGAAGAAAACCAGTGTCGCCGGCACGGCCGACCTTACAACGGTCAAGACATCGGACCTTGTGGCTCTTTCATCGCGCGGGTTGAAGTTTGGAACCATCCTTGCGGACCCGCCCTGGCTGTACGGGAACCAACTGGTTAACGTATAGGCGAAATAGCGTACGCCTCAGGAGCGAACGTCTAGTCGGATTTCAGACAGGGTTTCCGTATAGGTGAGGCCACGGCGGATTCGTCCAGCGGAAGTCGAAGATTTCCGATATGAATGTAGTTTTCCCAGACACTAACGGTCACCCCGCTCGATGGAGTGCGCTTGGAAATATGCCTTAGGCCCTGCGATCGGCACCGGTAGGATTCTGTCCATGATGGGCCCGCGGCTGGCATTGCGATCTTCTGCCCCTTGGATTCGATAGTAATCACCTGATCGACGAAGTAGACTGAAAATGTTTCATCGTCACCGGAGCTCTGTCCGAGCGCGGTCAGTTTTTTTGCGGCGACTCTGAACCAGTCTGCTTCTATGTGGCATTGAGGTCGTTGCTCGTAACGTCGCATCTCGCGCTTCCAGGGTAGATGGTCCTCCCAAGTTCGACCCGCATCGAGCCATGCCGTCTTTCTCAATGGCGTGAAGTCTTTCCTGATTCCGTAAGCAATTAGCGCCACTCCTTCCTCGTAGCTGGCAACGGTCAGGTATGACTCGAACGCGATCTCGCTAATTGACCTAGAAGTAGACCAAACACCGGAAAATCGTATCACTGGGAAGAGGTATTTGCTCATTACCTGGGCAGCAAGCAATTTCATGTTTCCGAAGTCATAGAGGTATCCGGGCTGTTCGTCCGTAATGTCAACCTTGACAGTCTTAAATCCAAGACTGACCAGAAGATCCCTGGTCTTTACCTGGTGTGTTGTGTCCAACGATGGCGGATCACCGGAATCCGCATTGATCAGGTCCATTCCAAATTCACCATATATCGGGATGACTCAGTCTATTAGAAAACGGACAGTTTCACCATATGTTGGGAAACTCTTCAATCGAGCCACACGTCGCCTTTGGACGGGCTTTGCGCCGGCTCCGGCTTGCCGCTGGAATTACGCAAGAGCAGCTTGGCCTTGAGTCCGGAGTCCAGCGCAACTTCGTTTCCCTCATCGAGACCGGGCAGAACCAGCCGACGATCACGACCATTTTCAAGCTGGCGCGGGCGCTCGGAATCAAGCCATCGGAATTGGTTGAGGAGGCGGAGCGCGAGGTCTTTACGAAGCAAAAAGCTCGGCGCGCAAGGGCGACGTAACTTTACCGCCGTGGGAGAGCAAGGCCGGAACATGGTTCATGTCGGCTTTGGTCTGTCTTTTTGAATGGACCTCATGGGTGTCCAATGATGCCAACACCCAGGCTCACATTCTGACCCTGCCGCCCTGTAGGTGCGTCCAGCGGAACGGGGGCATATTGCCCATCGCGGCATCGGCGCAAGAGCCTGTTCTGTTGCATCATCATGCCATGCACAATGAGCCAGACAAACCGAGAACAACCAGCGAAGGAGACGCTGGATCATGAGCGACAAAGACCGCCTCTACAAGTACCGGGAAATTCTCAGCACCAGGCGGGCCCTGTCGGCAAAGGAGTTGCAGATGTTGGAGGCGGTGGGGTGGTATGTTTGACCGGACTCCCCTCCCCCATCACTTTGTGCACCCGGAACAATCGGCATCACGTTTGGTAATCGTGCCATGTCGTCCAGCCCGCATGTTCAGAATAGGCAGGCCAGTGAGGCGCATCAATGACCGCTGAATCCAAAGGTCGCGACCTTTTCATCGTCGATAACAGCGTCTCCGGCTGGACCGGGCTGCGCTATCTTGAAGAGTGGGCCGGCCTCGCCAAGGCGTTCGATATCGCGACGGGTTACTTCGAGATCGGCGCGCTCCTCGCGCTCGATGGCAAGTGGCAGGGTCTGGACAAGATTCGGATCCTGATGGGCGCGGAGATGGCCCATCGCACCCGCAAGGCCCTCCTCGAAGCTGTGCGCTCGCGCGCAGTGGCGATGCTCGACGGCAGTATCGAAGCCGACAAGGACACCAACCCTTTCCTGCACGGCGTACCGGCGATCCTCGAGGCGCTTCACTCGGGTCAAATCGAATGCCGCATCTACAACCGAGACAAGTTTCACGCCAAGGCGTACATCACGCACGCCAAGCTCGAGGTGGTCGGCTCGCAGGCGCTGGTGGGGTCGAGCAACTTCACGAAGCCCGGCCTGACCACGAATATCGAGTTGAATGTCCAGATCCAGAGCGCTCGCGAGGTAAATCAGCTCCAGGAATGGTTCGAGACACACTGGAACGACGCCAGCGAAGTGACCGACGCGGTTATCGAAACCATTGCGCGCCACACGCAGCTCTACTCGCCGTTCGACGTCTACGCGAAGGCACTGCAGGAGTACTTCCGCGGACACGAGCTTACCGATACCGAGTGGGAAGAGTCCAAGTCAAAGATGTTTCCCAGGATCGACCGCTATCAGAAGGAAGCCTATTGGGCGCTGTTGAAGATCGCGCGCCAGCATGGCGGCGCCTTCCTCTGCGACGGCGTCGGTCTCGGCAAGACCTTCGTGGGCCTGATGCTCATTGAGCGGCTGGTGCTGCACGAAGGCAAACGCGTGGTGCTGTTCGCTCCCAAGGCGACCAAGGAAGCTGTGTGGGAGCCGCACCTGCGCGAATGGCTCCCGCACATCGGAGGTGTCGGCGGCAACGCCGACTTCAGCAACCTCGCCGTCTTCAGCCACACCGACCTGGGACGCAAGGGGGATTTCCCGGAGCGATTTCGCCGGATCGCCGAACTCGCCGATGTCGTGGTCATCGACGAGGCCCATCACTTCCGCAACCCCGGTCGCAAGGGCGACGCCGACGATGAGGGCGAGCCGTCGCGCTACTACCAGCTATTCAACTTGCTCGACAACGCCGTTCGGCCCAAAACCCTCTTCATGCTTACGGCAACCCCGATCAACAACCGGTTGAGCGACTTCCGCCACATGACTGAGTTGTTCACGCGTCGCGACGAGGCGTACTTCGCCCGCACCCTCGGCGTGAACAACCTGCGCGCGCACTTCAACAACATGGAGAAGGCGCTTCGACAGGCGGTGGGGCACCAAGTGGTTGACACTGCAGAAGTGATGCCCCAGACGCAAGACATCCTCGCGAAGGACGCGATCTTCCGTCACCTGGTGGTCCAGCGCAGCCGGGCCTACGCGCGAGAAAGCCAAATCCGTGAGACCGGCAAAGCCGCTGTGTTCCCCGATCGCCGAGCACCACAGGTGGCGGAGTATTCGATCCGCAAAACCTATGGCCGGCTGCTCGACATGTTCGAGAAAGCGTTCACGCGGACGAACCCGCTGTTCACGCTGCCCATGTACTACCCGCTGGCTTGGTACAAGGGCGACGACAAGAGTATCGATCCCCTGGAAGAGGGGCGACAGGAACAGGTGGTCGGACTCATTCGCACCAACTTCCTCAAGCGCTTCGAGAGTTCGGTCGTCGCCTTCGAGCTGTCCTGCGACCGTTTGTTGAAAAAGCTCCTCGCGTTCCTCGAAGTGCACAGCGAGACCGACGCCGAGAAGAAACGCCTCGAACGCTGGAAGAGCCAGAACGCCGATGTACTTGGCTACGCGGCCAAACGGCAATTCGAGTTCTGGGCGGACGACGGTGATGAGTCCGAAGATGATGACATCGTGCCGCAAGAGATGCTTGACAGAGTCGAGCGCCTCGATCGCAAGGAGTTTGACGTCGTCGAGATGATGTCGGAGACCTTTCTAGACCTCGACCAGATCGTGCAGTTCCTGGACGAGGCCAGGAAGTTCGAGCCCAGGCACGACGACAAGCTGCAGAAGCTCATCCGCCTGCTCAAGACCAAGGAATTGACCGGCCAAAAGGTTCTCATCTTTACCGAGTTTGCCGACACAGCGCGCTATCTCAAACGCCAACTCGACAAGGCCGGCATCGACGGCGTCGCACAAGTTGACAGTGCCACCAAGGGCAACCGTGCCGATGTCATAAAGCGCTTCTCCCCTTACTACAACGGCATGACCTCGCCGGCGCTCGCGGCCAGGCGGTTGGAGGAGATCCGAGTCCTTATCTCGACGGACGTTCTCTCGGAAGGTCTGAACCTCCAAGACGCCTCGCGGATGATGAACTACGACATCCACTGGAACCCCGTCCGCCTGATGCAGCGCATCGGCCGCGTGGACCGGCGCATGAACCCCGAGGTCGAGCAGCGGTTGATCGCCGATCACCCGGACGTTGCGGACTCCCGTGGCAAGGTGAGCTTCTGGAACTTCCTCCCGCCCGCGGAGCTGAACGCGATCCTGACGCTCTACACGCGGGTCACGCAGAAGACCCTGCTCATCTCGAAGACCCTCGGCATCGAGGGCAAGAAACTTCTGACTCCAGAGGACGACTATGAAGCGCTGAAGGAATTCAACCACGCCTACGAGGGCACCAAAACCGCAGTGGAGGACATGCATCTCGAATACCAGGCGCTGCTGCAAGCCGACCCCGCGCTCGACGCCCGCCTGAGACGCCTCCCCGGTTCCACCTTCAGCGGGCGCAAGCGGCCGGCCAAGGGCGTGCGCGGCGTGTTTTTCTGCTACGCGCTCCCCGCCCTCGACAAGGAGGCGGGCGAGTTCACCGAGGAAGCCGGTACGACACGCTGGTACCTTTGCGACCTCGACCGTGACGCGATCCTCGAAGAGCCCGGCGAGATTGTCGCCAGCATCCGCTCGAAGCCCGACACGCCGCGCAGGTGCAGCACCAAGGAGAAGACCCTGGTCGACCTGCGGGCCAAGGTCGAGAAGCACATCAAGAACACCTACCTCAAGCGCATCAACGCGCCGGTGGGTGTGAGGCCGGCGCTCAAGTGCTGGATGGAACTCAACGAGGGCTGAGCCGATGCCGACCGACCACCGCGCCGTCCTCGCAAAAATCAAGCGCTTCGACCAGCTCATCGCCTACCTGCGCGACGAGATGGGCTGGCCGATTGCCCGGGACTCGTTCGAGGACGTGGATGATCTGTTCTACGATTTCACGGCCGACGAGCTAGGTATTGACCCAAAGAACGCAGCAAAGATCGAAAAGAACGGAATCAAGCGCCTGCGGCCGCTTTCGCCCCGCCAGCCATGGGGCATTTTCTTCATCAAGTTCGAGCCTAAGCGGCTCCCCGTCGTTGCCCTACGCCGCATCCTGAACCAGGTCGCGCTGAAAAAACGCGCCTCCGCCAACAGCGCCGAGCGCACCGCCTGGGCCGCGGACGACCTGCTCTTCATCTCCAATTACGGCGAGGGGGACGAGCGCCAGATCAGCTTCGCCCACTTCTCCCAGGACGGAACAAAGCAGGACCTGCCGGTCCTGAAGGTGTTGGGCTGGGACAACCTCGACACCGCGCTTCACCTCGATGCCGTCGCCAAGGAGCTGACCGAGCACCTCGCCTGGCCCGACGACGACGCCGACGTCGACGCCTGGCGCGAGCGCTGGCGCGCCGCCTTCACCCTGCGCCACCGCGAAGTCGTCACCACTTCGAAGGAACTCTCCATCCGCCTAGCCGAGCTGGCCCGCGCCATCCGCGACCGCATCAAGACCGCGCTCGCCATCGAGACCGAGCGTGGCCCGCTCACCAAGCTGATGAAGGCGTTCAAGGAGGCGCTGGTCCACGACCTTGACGCCGACGGTTTTGCCGACATGTACGCGCAGACCATCGCCTACGGCCTGCTCTCCGCGCGCATCGCCGACCCGGAGAGAAAGACGGCCGACGACTTCGCCGCCCACATGCGCACCAACCCGTTCCTGCGCGAACTGATGCAGACCTTCCTCAAGGTCGGCGGGCGGCGCGGTAAGGCGGGCGGACCGGGCATCGACTTCGACGAGCTGGGCGTGAACGAGGTCGTGGAGCTGCTCGACAACGCCAACATGGAAGCGGTCGTGCGCGACTTCGGCGACCGCAACCCGCAGGAAGACCCGGTCATCCACTTCTACGAGCTCTTCCTCAAGGAGTACGACGCCAAGAAACGGATGCAGCGCGGCGTCTTCTACACCCCGCGGCCTGTCGTCTCCTACATCGTGCGTTCCGTGGACGAGCTGCTGCGCACCGAGTTCGGCCTCGCCGATGGCCTCGCCGACACCACCACCTGGGGCGAGATGGCCGCGCGTTTTCCCCCTCTCCCTGCGGAGCGGGGAGAGGGGCTCCGGATTCCCGAGGGCGTCTCACCCGCACAAGCCTTCGTCCAGATCCTCGACCCCGCCACCGGCACCGGCACCTTCCTCGTCGAGGTCATCGACCTCATCCACAAGACGCTCCTCGCCAAGTGGAAGGCGCAGGGCCACGGCGAGAAGAAGATCGAGGCGCTCTGGAACGACTATGTGCCCAAGCACCTGCTGCCGCGCCTGCACGGCTACGAGCTGCTCATGGCGCCCTACGCAATCGCGCACCTGAAGCTCGGACTCAAGCTCTACGAGACCGGCTACCGCTTCGGCAGCGACGAGCGGGCGCGGATCTACCTGACAAACGCGCTGGAGCCGGCGCACGACTTCTCGGGGACGTTCGAGTTTGCCATTCCTGCGCTCGCGCACGAGGCGAACGCCGTCAACGAGATCAAGCGGAAGCAGCGATTCACAGTTGTTATTGGCAATCCGCCGTATGCGGGGATCTCGTCGAATATGTCCGAAGGCGCGCAGCGGATCGTGGATGCCTACAGAATTGTGGATGGCGCTGCACTCAATGAACGGAAGCTCTGGCTGCAAGACGACTACGTGAAGTTCATTCGCAAGGCGCAGACGATCATCGAAACGGCGCGGATCGGCGTTCTCGGCTACATCACCAATCACGGCTATCTGGACAACCCGACCTTCCGAGGAATGCGGCAAAGCCTCATGGGTACGTTCCCGCGTCTGCGCGTGCTGAACCTGCACGGCAACGCGAACAAGAAGGAGCAGGCACCAGATGGCTCTGAGGACAAGAACGTCTTCGATATCCGCCAAGGTGTTGCGATTTGCCTCGCAACGAGAGACAACACAACGGCGGCTGTGGAACACGCTGATTTGTGGGGTTCCCGCGAGTCGAAATATGCATGGCTCGCAAAGCACCTGGCGGGCGACACGGATTTCACACCGCTAACGCCGGATTCCCCGTTCTACTTCTTCGAGCCGCAGAACACCGATTGCCGCGCTGAGTATGACGCAGGATGGAAAGTTACTGACATCTTCCCCACGCACGGTGTTGGGGTCGTTATGGCCCGCGATTCAATGACTGTCGATTTCGACGCTGATGCGCTGTGGCAGCGCGTGAAAGACTTCGCCTCGCTTTCTCCCGAAAAGGCACGGACCAAGTATGCCCTTGGCGACGATGCGCGCGACTGGCGGGTCGCAACAGCGCAAGCCGATGTTCAGGCAAGCGGACCATCCAAGAAGCAGATTTGCTCCATTCTCTACCGGCCGTTTGATGGCCGCTTTACTTACTACACTGGTAACTCTCGGGGTTTCTACGCTTCGCCATGCCGCAAGGTAATGAGCAACATGGTTGGAGGCGACAACTTGGGTCTCACCCTCTCACGCAGCGTCGAGATTGGTCAGTTCGAGCATGTATTCTGCACAAGCGGCATCATCGGGCACCACTCAGTCTCGTTGAAGGAAGTGAACTACCTTTGTCCATTGTGGCTAGTTCCAGCCGACGATGCGCCCGCGAGCCTGTTGAAAGAGGACGGCGAGCGACAGCCGAACCTCGCCCAACCGTTCGTTCGCGCTCTGGGAAACGCGCTTTCGCTCAAGGCAACCGGCAGACATGGCCTACCCGCCGGCCTGACACCCGAAGACATCTTCCACTATGCCTACGCGGTGTTTCACAGTCCCGGCTACCGGAGCCGCTATGCAGAGTTTCTGAAGATCGACTTTCCGCGCTTGCCATTGACCGGCAGCCCCGACCTCTTCCGCGACCTCGCTCACCTCGGCGGCGACCTCGTCGCCCTGCACCTGTTGGAGTCGTCCAAGCTCGACCACTTCATTGCCACCTACACCGGCCCGAAGAACCCAGAAGTCGGGCGGGTCGGTTGGTCGAACGACACCGTGTGGCTCGACGCCGCCGCGACGAAGAAAGGCCAGCCCGCCACGCCCGGCACCATCGGCTTCCGCGGCGTGCCCGTGGCCGTGTGGAACTTCCACATCGGCGGCTACCAGGTCTGCGAGAAGTGGCTCAAGGACCGCAAGGGCCGTACGCTCTCCAAGGACGACATCGTCCACTACCAGAAGATCGTCGTCGCCCTCGCCGAGACCATCCGCCTGATGCGGGAGATCGACGAGGTCATCGAGCAGCACGGCGGTTGGCCGGGGGCGTTCCAGACAGCGGAGGAGAAGTCCGTCCCGGCCGCAGTGTCGGCCACGATCATCCCGTTCCGCCCGCGTGTCGTGCAGGCGCGGCCCGTGGAGCGCTACGTCACCTGCGTGCCGCTCGTCCCGCTCAAGGCCGCCGCCGGCGCCTTCAGCGATCCACAGCACATCGAGGACGACGGCTGGCAGTGGACCGCCATTGACACCAAGCACCGCCTGCGCCCGGGCATGTTCGTTGCCCAGGTCGTCGGCAAGTCCATGGAGCCCGCCATACCGGACGGCGCCTACTGCCTTTTTGCTGCCCCGGTCACCGGCACCCGCCAGGGCAAGACCGTGCTCGTCCAGCTTCGCGACGCCAGCGACCCCGAGACCGGCGAGCGCTACACCGTGAAGCGTTACGAAAGCGAGAAAGCGAAGGACGACGACTCGTGGCGTCACGCGAAGATCACCCTGAAGCCCCTCAATCCCGCGTTTGAGCCGATCGTGCTCACCGGCGCGGACGAGGGGCAACTCCAGGTCGTGGCGGAGTGCCTCGAAGTCTTGGGGCCCGGGACCGATCACGGTAAGGATTTGCCATGACAGCGCTGTTCAGCACGTTGATCGCCGATCGTGTTGCCTCCCCGTAACCCGTGCCGCGAGCGTCTACCAGTGGATACCTGCCGGCATACACCGACATCTACCTCCAGCAACTTGCTTCTACCGATGGATACTTCTAGCATGCGGCGCATACTGTTCAGATCACGTTATGCGTTCCAGTCCCGAGGCATTTGATGCCAATGAAACTTGCTGAAGTCCTGACAGTCCTCGCGGTTCTATTGGCGCCAGTCGTTGCTGTTCAAGTTCAAAAGTGGCTGGAATTGTTTCGCGAAGACAGGGCACGAAAACTGTGGATCTTCAAGACCCTCATGGCCACGCGAGCTGCGACCGTATCTCCGGAGCACGTTCAGGCCCTGAACATGATCGATCTTGAGTTTCGTGGAACACGGTATCGACCAGTAACGGCCGCTTGGAAGACCTACCTTGATCATCTCAACAGTTACCCGAAGGACGACGAAAAACGGCAACCGGTTTGGGGCGAACGCCGCGTGGACCTTTTAGCCGCTTTGCTCTTGGCAATGGGGCAGGCTCTCGGCTATGAGTTTGACGACGTTCACGTCAAGAAGGGCATCTACGCGCCAGAAGCACACGGTCGGCTCGAAGTCGAGAACATGCTCATTCGACGAGGACTCTTACGCATCTTGTACGGTGATGCCGACCTCAAGATGAAGGTGACAAGTTTTCCTGTGAGTAACGAGTCGCTAGCGGAGCAGAAAGCGCTGCGAGATGCGATACAACAACTGCTCGACGGAAAGCGATCTCTACCAGTTGCCGTATCGAAGAAAGATGATGCTGGCGGAAACACATAACCTGCTGCCGCAGCCGACGCGAGCGGGGCGCGGCTGAGCGCCACGTTGGCGGAGAGACAGAGACTCCATGGAAACCGATCCCTTCGATGACGCGTTGTATCTCGATACTCTTTATGAACCAGGGGAGCGGTTTCTCAAGGCGTTCTACGAATTCGCCTATCGCGTTAACAGTCTGCATCGCCACTGGGTGTCGACTCGTAAGTTCATCGCCCGATACCTGACCGAACTTCGAGCCATGAAAACTGATGGTTCCGCAGAAATGGAAATCTTCAAAGACGAGCTTCTCCTGCCCGACCAAGAGTACTTTCCAGAATTCCTTCGAGGCGCCGTTCTCTCTCACAGCCTCGCGGTGCTAGAGAACATGCTGGACGACGTGGCTGCCGAAGTCGCTTCCGAGCTCGGATCCAAGGTGGAGCTCGATCACAGACCGCTTCCCTACATCAATCGCTACATACTCTTTCTGACCAGGAGTTGCGGTCTGAATCTCGAGGTCAGCAGTGATCTATGGAAGCAGCTAGATGCCGTAAGGGAACTCAGGAACCGCTACATCCATAAGCTCGACCGGGACCTTCCCGCTCAGATCAAGGCTACGCTCGAAGACATAGCTGGCGAGATCCGGACCGATGACATGCTCATCGATGACGTCTTCGTTGATCGCGGCCTAAAGGTGGTCGCCGAGCTTGGCAAGGCGGTGGAGACGGCATTTTGGCAATGGTATGAGAGCCGCGAAGCACCTCCCCGCGCCTAACCCGCCCGTTGCAGGGGACCGATCGCCAGCGGCCCCGGAACGGGAACTATAAGGCGTCACAAAGCCGCACTATGGCTGACCTCTTAGTTCCAAGGAACGCGCCGGATATCGGGAAGTGCATCTACTGCGGCACCACGGATGGTGCACTCGGCAAAGAGCACGCTATTCCTTATGGACTGAACGGCCCGTGGACGCTTCTGCGAGCAAGTTGCTCACGGTGTGCAGACATCACACACCGTTTTGAGCGGGACACCCTTCGCAGCCTGTTATCGCCCGTCCGAACAGTCCTTGCCATGCAAACCAGGCGTCCCAAGCAACGGCCGCGCTGCCTTCCTCTCGTTTTAGAGTCGAACGGAATTCAACAGACGATTCAAGTTCCATCTAACGAATACCCGCTCTACCTGCCGACGCCGTTGTTCCCTGCTCCGGGCTGTCTCACCGGTGCGCCAGAGTCACCGCGGATAGCCACTGACCTGCGCTTCCTTCACATTGCCGGCCCATCCCTGGAAACGGTTGTCCAGCGGTACGCCGTGGAATTTGCAGGGGCTCGCCTCAACTTCTCGCCATCGGAGTTCGCTCGCACATTGGCGAAGATCGCCTTCACGGCAGCGGTCTACGTACTGGGTTTGGCGCCGTTCACTGGATCGCCAATCCGTCGGGTTATCCTCGGCGAGGATCTGGCGGTCAGTCGTTGGGTTGGCTCGTGGAGCGGCAAATCCGTCAATGAACCAAAGGCACTTCATGCAATGAAAGTACTTGCCAGCGGAACGGACATTCACGTCGTTCTTCGCCTATTTGCTCAGTTCGAAACGCCCGAGTACCTTGTTGTGTTGGGTCCGGCCGCGCCGGAATTCGTCAATTCGGCCGCATGGCCCTGGAAGTGACGCTAACCTCCGTCGAGGAGAAGCCCAACGGCAGTCTTCGGCTAGCGTCGGTCCCGTCTCACATCGAACGTTGAGGCTGTAAAAAAACCTCCCATCCCCACGCCCCGCGTCGTCACCGGCATGGCCTGAAACGTTGTCGATTCATCCCCAACGCTTCTGTCAAACCATGCCCTGTTGCCGCCGACGCACAGTGGCGCCGAAAATCACCCCAAGAATAGCGATAAGCGAGGATCTGTGCCGGTTGTAGCTCGGTGGTCCCTGGTCAGTCAAAATCGGCGCAGTGGGTCAAATTGGCGTAGGCGGGAACACTGCAGGGAGATCCCGCAGGAACTGGGCGCGCAGCGCACCAGCAGCACGCCGCCGTGGCGGGCCTGCACCGCCACATGGAATCAGACAGCGGGCGGCTGTACGCCCAGGGCGACGTAAGTGCCGGGTAAGTGCAGCCCATAGCTTCAACGCCATCGGCTTAACCCATTGCTGCACTTACACAGCACTTAATCAAAAAAGTCCAGGATTTTCGCAGGCCCTTGATTTTTCTCTAACCAGTTGATTCCATTGTAGTTTTTGTGGTGGGTGCTGACGGGTTCGAACCGCCGACCTACGCCTTGTAAGGGCGCCGCTCTACCAACTGAGCTAAGCACCCCACCTGAAAACCTAATTCAAGGCGTCTTTCAATGCCTTGCCGGGACGGAACTTGGGAACCTTGGCGGCCTTGATTTTAATCGCTGCCCCGGTCCTCGGGTTGCGACCACTGCGAGCGGCCCGCTTGCTCACCGTAAAAGTGCCAAAACCGACGAGCGAGACCGAACCGCCCTTCTTCAATGTCGTTTTGACCGCTGCAATCGTCGAGTCGAGCGCGCGAGTTGCGGCAGCCTTGGAAATATCTGCGTGCTTGGCGATATGTTCAATGAGTTCGGTCTTGTTCAATGGAATCTCCGTGGAAGGGAAGGTTCAGGAAAAACATTCAGCGGATCGGGAAGCCTGCGTGGTGTGCCTAACCGGGTGCGGATCGACGCGGCGCCGCTTGCCACCATCTGCCCTCATTAGAGCCACTGCCTCAGGTGGTGTCAATACGCGGCTCGCAGGCCAGCCCGGACGGGTCGCGGATTCTAATGTCCGGACTGCAACGCGTTCTCAATCGCCTGGCCCAGATCGCGGGTCGTTCCGGTCCCGCCCAGGTCTGGCGTGCGCGCTGCGCCGCTGCCCGGACTCAGCACGGTCTCGATCGCCTTGAGGATCGCATCATGCGCATTCTTGAACCCCAGAAACTCGAGCATCATGGCCCCGCTCCAGATCTGACCGATCGGATTCGCGATCCCCTTCCCGGCAATATCCGGCGCGGAACCATGAACGGGCTCGAACAGCGAGGGCGCAAGCCGTTCCGGATTCAGGTTCGCGCTCGGTGCAATTCCTATGGTTCCGGTGCAGGCCGGGCCCAAGTCGCTCAGAATGTCACCAAAAAGATTGCTCGCGACCACGACGTCAAAGAACTCCGGGCGCTGAACGAAGTGCGCGGTGAGGATATCGATGTGAAACTTGTCGAGCCGCACGCCAGGATAGTCGAGCGCCATCAGCGCCACCCGCTCATCCCAATAGGGCATGGTGATGGCGATGCCATTGGACTTGGTGGCGCTGGTCAGGTGCTTGCGTGGGCGCGCAGCGGCAAGCTCAAAGGCAAACTTCAAAACGCGGTCGACGCCAACTCGCGACATCACCGTCTCCTGCATCACGATTTCGCGCGCCGTGCCGGCGTACATGCGCCCACCGATGCTTGAGTACTCGCCTTCGGTGTTCTCGCGCACGATGTACATGTCGATCTCGCCCGCTGCGCGGGGGCTACCATCACGACGCACCACCGGCGCAATGATCCCGGGCATCAAGCGGGCCGGTCGCAGATTGACGTACTGGTCAAACTCGCGCCTGAACAGCAGCAACGAGCCCCAGAGCGACACGTGGTCGGGAATCTTCTCCGGCCAGCCCACCGCGCCAAAAAAGATCGCGTCATGGCCTCCTATCTGCTCCTTCCAGTCGTCAGGAAGCATCTTTCCGTGCTTTTCGAAGTAATCCCAGCTGGAAAAATCGAAATGATCGAACGACAGGTCAATGCCAAACTGGCGCGCCGCCGCATCGACCACTCGAATGCCCTCGGGCATGACTTCCTTGCCAATGCCGTCGCCGGCGATGACGGCGATGTGCTTCTTGCTCATGGTTTTCCTTCCATTCGGGTTTGAACGATCGGGTCATTCCAGGTCTTACCTGGTTGCGCCTGGCTCGGTCACTGGGGCGCCGCCTCGAAGCACGAGGCTGACGCCGTAGGCCGTCAGCGCGGTGCCTGCCAGGACCATGAGGCTGATGACCTCGCCAAACAGCGGCCAGGCCAGCAGCGCCGTCACGGGAGGGACCAGATACATCAGGCTGGTCACCGAAGCGGCAGCGCCGCGCTGAATCAGCAGGTAGAGCAGGGAACTGCCACCCAGTGTCATGATCAGCACCGACCAGACCATCGCGCCGAGCAATTCGGCGTTCCATGACATGCCTTCGGTTTCAATCAGCAGCCCAAGAGGACCGGTGAGCGCGACGCCAGCGGCAAGTTGAATCACGCTGGCGGTGCGCACGTCGCAGGCTTTGACGAAGCGTTTTTGGTACAGCGTGCCCACGGTGATGCTGGCCAACGCCAGCATGGCAAGCAAGAGATTGACCGGCGTGGCCTCGCCACCCGCACCGAGCTTGCTCGAAACCACCATGAGCAATCCGGCGAAACCGAGCCAGAGGCCCAGCCATTGCCGCGCAGTCACACGGGCACCATATTGCGACAGCCAGATCGCCGTCAATACCGGTTGCAGGCCAATGATGAGTGAGGACAGCCCTGATCCCATGCCGGCCTTCACCGCAGCCCAGACGCCACCAAGGTAGGCAGCATGCATCAATGCGCCGGTCACGCCCAGGTGCAGCCACTGGCTGCGCGAGACCGGCCAAGCCACTCGGGCATACATGATCCATGGCAAGAAGCACAGGATCGACAGGGCAAAGCGCAGAGCGAGAAACTTCAGCGGCGGGGCATGCGGCATACCGTATCTCGCAACGATGAATCCGGTGCTCCAGATCAGCACAAAGACCCAGGGCATGGCCTTGATCCAGGCGCTCGGCGCGTCCGTCTGCGTCATTGGGCTCGCGAACGGATTTCGGGCAAGGCCCTTTTCAGGTAGTAAGCCATCGACCAGACGGTCAGCACGGCGGCGATCCAGATCAGCCAGGTCCCCCAGACCCGCGTGTCAAGGATGCCAAGGAGATTTCCATCGAACAGCAGAAACGGAATCGCCACCATCTGCGCCACGGTCTTGAGTTTCCCCACCCTATGCACCGCGGTGCTCTTGGTCGCGCCGATCTGCGCCATCCACTCGCGCAGCGCTGAAATGGCGATTTCTCGGCCAATGATGATCAAGGCCACAAACAAGTCCGCCCGCCCCAGGTGCACCAGCACCAGGACACAGGCGCATATCAGGATCTTGTCCGCAACCGGGTCGAGAAAGGCGCCAAAGGCCGAGACCTGATTGAGCCTGCGCGCCAGATAGCCGTCGAGCCAGTCGGTCGAGGCGAAGACAACGAACATGATCGTTGCCACCAAATTGGCAATCGCCGGTTGCAACGGGAGATAGAAGACACCAACAATTAGCGGGATCGCGACAATTCGCGTCCAGGTCATCATGGTCGGGATCGTCAGGAACATGCGGCGATTCTGTCACGCCAGTCCCGGACCACCGTCCTGCCGCTAGCGCAGGGCGCGGTAAATTACCCCAGCCAGTTCGCGCGAAATTCCATCGACTGTCATCAGGTCATCGACCCCGGCCGATGCCACCCCGCGCAGGCCGCCAAACCGCTGCAGCAATCGGGCCCGGCGCTTGGCGCCAACACCAGCAATATCCTCCAGCCTGCTTGCGCCGACCCGCACTTTGGCGCGGCGCGCCCGCATGCCGGTGATCGCGAACCGGTGCGCCTCATCGCGAATCTGGGCAATCAGCATCAGTGCGGCGGAATCGCGACCAAGATCCATCTTGCTGCGCCCGTCCGCAAACACCAATTGCTCCAGTCCCACTTTTCGACCTTCCCCCTTCTGCACGCCGACAATAAGCGACAGGTCGAGGCCAAGCTCGGCGAAGACTTCGCGCGCCATCGAAACCTGACCTTTGCCTCCGTCGATCAACACCAGGTCCGGAAACCTGGATCGCGGCGGCGACTCGCCGGTCCCGGCCGTCGCTTCAGCTGCCCCTCGTTGCGCCTGATTGATTTTTCCGTAGCGCCGCAGCAGCACCTGGCGCATTGCCGCATAGTCGTCGCCCGGCTGAATGCCTTTGATGTTGTAGCGCCGGTATTCGCTGCCCTGCAGCTTGTGGCCGTGGTACACGACACAGGAAGCCTGGGTCGCCTCGCCGGCGCTATGCGAGACGTCAAAGCATTCAATTCGAAATGCACCCAGTTCATCGGGCACGAGATCGAGGGCGTCGACCAGCGCCTTCGTGCGCGCCTGCTGTGAGCCTTCCTGCGCCAACAGTCTGGCCAGGGCGAGTTCGGCGTTGTGCCGCGCCATATCCAACCAGACCTTGCGTTGCTGGCGCGGCCGGTGCACCAGCCTGATCCTGGCACCAGCCTGCTCGGACAGCGCCGCCAGCAGCCCCGCGTCCAGCGGCTCGCTACTGATCAGCAGGGCGGGGACCGGAGCGCCAGCGTAATGTTGCGCGACAAAGGCCTCCAGCACTTCGGCTTCAAGACTGGATTCGGCCGGAGCCAGTGCCGCATCCTCATGCAGTTTGGACAGCACCACCGCCCTGTCAACATGCACCGGGAAGTAGGCGCGGTCACCAAGGTGGCGGCCCCCTCTCACCATGGCCAGATTGACGCAGGCCCGTCCGCCGTTGATCGTCACAGCCAGTATGTCGGCATCCTTGTCGTCGACGTTGTCGACCGACTGTTGCTGCAGGATCTTGGACAGCGCGGAAATCTGATTGCGCACTTCGGCCGCCTGCTCGAACTCGAGGCGCCCTGCGTGACCGGCCATGCTCGCCTCCATATCGCCTAGCAGTGCCTGCGCATCACCACGCAGGAAGCGCTCCGCATTGGCGACGTCGCGTTGGTAGGCCTCGACGCTTGGCTGCCCGGTCAAGTGCGCGACGCAGGGACCGGAGCAACGCTTGATCTGGTACAGCAGACAGGGACGGGACCGGTTCGCAAACACGCTGTCTTCGCAGGTGCGCAGTCGGAACACCTTCTGCAGCAACAGAATGGTCTCCTTGACCGCCGAGGCGCTTGGGTAGGGACCGAAGTAGCGGTGCCTGCGCTCGACCGCGCCACGGTAGTAGGCAATGCGCGGGAAAGTGTCGACACCGCGCAGTTCGCCCGAGCCCTTGCCCGCGCTTCCCGTTATCTTCAGGTAGGGGTAACTCTTGTCGTCGCGAAAAAGTATGTTGTACCGTGGATTCAACGTCTTGATAAGGTTGTTTTCCAGCAGCAGAGCCTCGCCCTCGGTACGCACCACGGTCGTTTCGAAGCGTGCGATCTTGCCGACCATGTGGCCGATACGGGTCCCATCATGGTTCTTCTGGAAATAGCTTGAGACGCGCTTGCGCAGATCCCGGGCCTTGCCGACGTAAAGCAACTGGCCGTCAGCATCAAGAAAGCGATAGACCCCAGGCAGCGCTGGCAGCGCGGCCACGTCGCTAAGGAGTTGCGCCGGATATGAATGAGTCATGGCACGCCATTGCCTCGAACCGCCGTTCAGATCGGAGGCTCCGCACCTGACTCATAGGTGAATTGGTCATCAGGTATTGTGCACAATTAGCGCGCCATGTCCCCGCCTGTTGATCCGGTCCCCGATCCGCTGGAATGGGATATCTACTGCAAGATCGTCGACAACTACGGCGACGTCGGAGTTTGCTGGCGACTCGCGGTGGACCTGGCTGATCGAGGTCAAAGGGTCAGACTGTTTCTGACCGACCCGACCCCATTGCATTGGATGGCGCCGAACCGCCACCCGCGCGTCGAGGTTGTACATTGGCGTTCCGGCGTCGAGAACCTGGTGCGCGATGTTGTCATCGCAGCGTTCTCGTGCGAACTCGACCAGGCGACGCTGCAGGTGATCGGCGCCCGATTCCATGACGGCAACCCCTGCGTCTGGATTCAGCTCGAATACTTGTCAGCCGAGAGCTTTTCCGCGCGCAACCATGGCTGCGCAGCCCCGGTGCTGCATGGGCCCGCGGCGGGCGCGCCGCGATTCGCTTTCTATCCGGGGTTCACGGAAGCAACGGGCGGGCTGTTGCGCGCGCCAGATTTGCTGCGGCAGCAGGCGGCCTTTGACCCCCAACGCTGGCTGGCCGAGCGCCAGATTCGCGTACAAGGGCAGACCCTGATGTCGATGTTTTGTTATGAACCACCGATGCTGCCCAAGCTGCTGCAGCAATTGGCCGATAGCGACCGGCAGGTTCACATCCTTGTATGCGCTGGTCGGACGGCCGACGCGGTGCGACAGGCGCTGCCCAACCCTCCGGTCGACGCCACGATCTCGGTGCTAAAGCAAGGATCCCTGACGCTAACTTTCCTGCCCCCCCTTACCCAAACCGACTATGACCACCTGCTCTGGTCATGTCAGCTCAATTTCGTCCGCGGCGAAGACTCGTTGGTGCGCGCCATCTGGGCCGGGCAAGCGTTTGTTTGGCAGGCTTATCCGCAGGACGATGGCGCTCATTTGCGCAAGCTTGATGCGCTTTTGGCGCAAATGCATGCGCCGACCAGCCTGCGCAACTTTTCCAAGCGATGGAATGATGGCGGCGTTGGACCGGCGCCCTTTTGCGATCCGTTGCCTGACATCGCGCAATGGCGCTCGGCAACGCGATCCTGGCGCGACACCCTCCTAATTCAGGCCGACCTGGTAACGCAACTGGTTCGGTTTGCCACCAAAGCAAGCTAAAATGGCCGGCTTTGCGGAGGACCCAGGCCAGTCTGGATTGCCCGACCGCCCCAAGCCATGGACTCCAACTTGCAGCCACTGCTCTCGGCAGCGCTTGCCCAATGTCACGTGGCCCCAAAGTAGGTAAACAGTATGAAAATTGCTCAAGAGATCCGTGCCGGAAACGTCATCATGCATGGCAAGGACCCGATGGTCGTTTTGAAGACCGAGTACAGCCGCGGTGGGCGCAACTCCGCGACGGTGCGCATGAAGCTGAAGAGTCTGCTCAACAACTTCGGAACCGAAGTGGTATTCAAGGCCGACGACAAGATGGACCAGATCGTGTTGGACAAGAGGGAATGCACCTACTCCTACTTTGCCGATCCGATGTATGTGTGCATGGACGCCGAATACAACCAGTACGAGGTCGAAGCGGAAAACATGGGTGACGCCTTGAATTACCTGGAAGCTGGCATGGTCCTCGAGGTCGTGTTCTACGAAGGCAAGGCGATCTCGGTCGAAGTTCCCACCTCGGTGGAAAGAGAAATCACCTGGACCGAGCCCGCAGTCAAGGGCGACACCTCGGGCAAGGTGCTCAAGCCGGCACGGATTGCGACCGGCTTTGCGGTGGGCGTTCCTATCTTTGTCGCGCAGGGTGATCGGGTCGAGATCGACACCCGCACGGGCGAATATCGGCGTCGCGTCTGACCCGCCCTTGATCCAAGCTGGTCGGTAGCTGGCGTCGATCGCGCCGGCGCCCAAGCGCAACACCGCCCTGCCGGCGCCGAGCGTTGCACAATGGAACGATGGAAGCTCCGAAACTTCTTGATGAAAATCGGCTGGCCGACGCCTGGGCCGACTTGAAGGCGCACGCCCACCGTGGCCTGCCGCTCCAGCCCGATGCGACGCGGATGGCATTTGCCGATCCTGAATTTTTGTTGCGCCGTGAAACGCGTGGCGTGCGGTTTCAACTTGAAATGCTCAAGCCCGACTTGGAACTCCAAGCCCAGGGAATTGACAACACCATCGTGGTTTTCGGCAGCGCCCGCTTTGTGAGTCCAGACGAGGCACTTGCCGCGCAGGCCGCAGCGCAAGTGGGCGCCGATCCGCAGGCCATTGCCGCGGCCAACAAACAGGTCGAGAACTCGAAGTTTTACGCCCATGCGCGGGAGTTCGCCCACCTGGTGTCCCGCTACAGCGCGGGCAAACCGCGCAGCGAGCGGCTGTATATCGCGACCGGCGGAGGGCCCGGAGTGATGGAAGCCGCGAATCGCGGGGCCCATGAGAGTGGCGCTCCCACGGTCGGGCTCAATATTGCGCTACCGCACGAGCAGCGGCCCAACCCCTACATCACGCCTTCGCTCAGCTTCACGTTCCATTATTTTGCCTTGCGCAAGATGCATTTCCTGATGCGAGCGGTTGCGCTGGTGGCCTTTCCGGGTGGATTTGGAACGCTTGACGAGCTGTTCGAGGTGATCACGTTGGTTCAGACCGGCAAGGTCAAGCCGGTGCCCATAGTGTTGTTTGGCACCGCCCATTGGAAGCGCCTGATTGATCTCGATTACCTGGTCGAGCTCGGAACCATTTCGCAGTCCGACCTGTCTCTCTATACCTACGCCGACGATCCCGTCGTCGCCTGGCAAAAGATTCAATCGTTTTACCAGCTGTCCTGATTCACTCCGGCCAGCACGGCGCTGCGGCCGCGGCGGATCCCGAGCGCTTCAGCTCCTCCGGTGCGCGGTCCAGGCGAGCCGTGCACCGGACCCGACCGCAACGCCAACAAACCAGAAAATCCCGGCCACACCGATGACGGCGCTCACGGCGCCAAACATCAATGGCATGGCGACGCTTGACGCGTTGATCGCCATCATCCGCAGTCCGAGCGCTTCGCCATGACGATGTTGCGGGGTGATCTGGTGCAGCGTACTCATGATCATCGGTTGAACGCTGCCAAGGGCAACTCCGAGCAAAGCCGAGCAGAACCCCATGGCCAGAGCCGATTCAAGCAATGGATAGACAGCAAACACGAGCGCCGTGCCAAGCATCGCAGCGGTGACCACGGCCCACTCGCGAAGGTGGCTGGCAAAGGACGGGAGCAGGAGCCGCGTCAGGGTTGCGGCCACGGCAAAGCCGCCAAGAATCAGGCCGATGGTCGAAGCATTGAAATTACGCTCATGCCCCAGTATCGGAACGACGAAGGTATGCACGTCCCAACAGGACGACAACAGCCAGTTCACCACCAGGAGGCGTTTGAACATGGGCTCGCGCAGCAGGGTCCAGGCCTGGCTTGGCGGCGCATCCTGATCCACCTTGACGGGGGGCAGCTCGCGCACCGAACGAATGCAGTACCAGGACGCCAACGGCAGAAGAGCGAGCAACAGGAATGACGTTCTGAATCCAGCGTGATCGATCGCCAAGCCGGCAAGGACCGGACCAAGAAAGCCGGAAAAAGAAGGACCGATCGCCAAGAAGCTGAATCTCTCGCGAAGCTGGGACGGGTTCTGCGCCGAACGGCCGACATGCCGTTGCAAGGCGATGATTGCCACGCCGCTGGCGGCGCCGGTGAAAAGTGCGCCAAGGCAAAGAACTGGAAACAAGGGAGCAGCAGCGGCCAGCCCGGTTCCGAACGTCGCCAGCACCACCGCGATGGTCACCGGTCGGCGCAGCCCATGCTTGTCGGTGTAGCGGCCCGAAGGTAGCGCCAGAACCACCTGTGACAGGGCGAACAGGGCCAGCAGCAACCCCACCGCCGCAGCGCTGTAGCCCTGCTGCAAGGCCAGCAGCGGCGCCGCCATGCGCAGGCCCGCCATGCTCGCATGCAGGCACACCTGCGCCGCGATCAGCCGCGCCAACTCCGCATTCAAGGCGGATCACCCTCGTGTTCCACCGGTAGCAGGGTCGCCGCCTCCGGCTCGCCCAGGGCCTCAACTTTCCTGAGTGTCCGTCCCACGGCACGACTTCGGATTTCCGCGCCTTCAATGGTCTTGAGTACCGTTTCAGTATGGCTCTTCACCTTCGCCAATACTTCGGCGAACTTGCCAAACTCGGTCTTGACTGCCCCCAACACCTGCCACACCTCGCTCGAGCGTTTCTCCAGCGCCAGCGTCCTGAAACCCATCTGCAATGAACTCAGCATGGCCAGCAGGGTTGTGGGGCCCGCCAGCATGACCCCATGCTCGCGTTTCAGCGCTTCAAACAGTCCTGGGCGACGCAGCACTTCGGCGTATAAGCCTTCCGTCGGCAGGAACAGGATGGCAAAGTCGGTGGTGTACGGCGGCTCAATGTATTTTTCGGCGATCGAGCGCGCCTGGGTGCGAATGCGGGTCTCCAGCGCCTTCCCGGCCGCTTCCGCGGCGGCGCCATCGGCACGCCCCTGCGCATCAAGCAGGCGCTCGTAGTCTTCATTGGGAAACTTGGCGTCGATCGGAAGCCATAGCGGCGTCCCGTCGCTGGAACGTCCCGGCAGGCGGATCGCAAAATCAACCATCTCACGATTGCCGGGACGGGTCACCACCTGAGCCGCGTACTGATCGACTGTGAAAACCTGCTCTAGCAGGGCGCCCAGCTGCGCTTCGCCAAACACGCCGCGGCTCTTCACATTGGTCAGCAGGTGTTTGAGGTCTCCGACGCCCTGCGCCAGGGTTTGCATTTCGCCCAGGCCCCGATGCACCTGTTCAAGGCGATCGGCCACCTGCTTGAAGCTCTCACCGAGTCGCGCTTCCAGGGTCGTTTGCAACTTTTCGTTCACGGTCTGACGCATCTCGTCAAGCTTGAGCGAATTCGACTGTTGCAACTGCAGCAGTTGCGTCTCCAGCGTCCCTCGCACCTCCGCCATGCGGCGCGCGTTGGACTCACCCAAGGCCTGCAGCTGGGTCGTCAAGGTATCCGCCAAGGTCTTCTGCAGCAAGGTGAGCTGCTGCGAGAAGGCATCAATCTGCGCGTTCTGGGTGCGAATCGACTCGCCACTCTGCTGCGTCAAGCTGTGTTGAAACTGAGCCAGTGCCTGGGCCAATTCCTGACGGTCTGCCCTCGATGCATCGGCAATTTCGCGTCTGATTTCGCGCTCGGTCCGCTCATTCGCCGCCAACAGCTCGGCCGTGTCGCTGGCCGGTGTTTTGCGCAAGAGCAGGGCAAACAACAGGACCAGATTGAGCCCGGCCAATGCAAACAGTGTCCAGACCAAAATCTCGTTCATCTTCTCTCCGATGTCACCATGTTCAGTGGCGTCCTTGGCCCCTTGCCTGAGAAAAAATCAATCAGATTGTCAGCAGCGAGATTGGCCATGGCACGCCGTGTCGCGAGCGAAGCACTGGCGATATGGGGCGTCAATACCACGTTGGAAAGGTTGAGCAGGTCGGCGTGAACCGTCGGCTCACCTTCAAACACGTCCAGGCCGGCGCCGGCAATCCGCCGCTCACGCAAGGCCTGGGCCAGTGCGGCGTCATCGACGATACCGCCACGCGCGATATTGACCAAGGTCGCGCTCGGCTTCATCAGTGCCAATTCCGCCGGCCCAATCGCATGATGAGTCGCCGCCGAATAGGGCAGCACCAAGAGCAGATGGTCGGCGCTTGCAAGCAGTTCATGCTTGCTGACGTAGCGCGCGCCCAAGCTGTTCTCGACCGCGTCGTCAAGCCTTGAGCGATTGTGATAGATCACCTTCATGCCAAATCCCAGGGCGCCGCGCCGGGCGATCGCCTGCCCGATCCGACCCATCCCGAGTATTCCCAGGATCGAACCATGCACGTCAGCGCCGATGAGCGCGTCGTAGCGCCAGCGATTCCACTTGCCGGCGCGCAAAAAACGCTCGCCCTCTGTGATGCGGCGCGCCGTTGCCAGCAGCAGGGCGAACCCGAAATCGGCCGTGGTTTCGGTCAGCACATCAGGCGTGTTGGTGCCGACGACCCCATGCGCGGTCATGGCCGCCAGGTCGAAATTGTTGTAGCCCACCGCCATGTTGGCGCAAATTTCGAGATCCGGGCAGGCCTGCAGCAGTTCCTCGTCAATCCGTTCGCTGCCGGTGGTCATCACACCCTGCTTGCCGCGCAGATGGTCGATCAGTTCCGCCCTGCTCCACAACTGATCCTCCTGGTTCGTCTCCAGATCCAATGTCAGTGCGAGGCGTTCCAGAACTTCCGCAAAGATCGCGCGCGCAACCAGAACCCGTGGCTTCTTTCTCACCATCATGTCTGGTGAACGTCAAAGACCTGGCGCAGGTAGGCGAGATATTTCTTGTCATCGCACATGTTCTTGGATGGTGTATCCGAAAGTTTGGCCACCGGCTGGCCATTGCAACGGACCATCTTGATGACAATTTGCAGAGGCGCATAGCCCAGGTCATTGGTCAGGTTGGTGCCGACGCCAAAGGCGATCTGGGCGCGGCCTTTGAACCGCTGAAAAAGCTCGATCGTGCGCGGAATCGTCAAGCCGTCACTGAAAATCAAGTTCTTGGTCCGTGGGTCGACGCGGTTCTTTCGGTAGTGCTCAATCATGCGTTCGCCCCAGGAGAAAGGGTCGCCCGAATCGTGTCGCGCGCCGTCAAAGAGCTTGCAAAAGTACATGTCGAAATCGCGCAGAAACGCGTCCATGCCGTAGACATCGCTCAGGGCAATGCCCAGATCGCCACGGTACTCGCGGGCCCAGGACTCAAAGCCGAACACCTGGCTATCGCGCAGCCGTGGACCCAAGGCCTGGCAGGCCTGCAGGTACTCATGGGCCATCGTGCCTAATGGGGTCAGGCCAAGCTTCTTGGAGAAAAACACGTTGCTGGAGCCGGCGAGCTGCCCGGCGCCAGCACTGCCCAGACGCGCCGCCATCATGCGCAGAACCTCCTCTTGCCAAACCTTGGAAAAGCGCCGTCGCGTGCCGTAGTCCGCAATCTTCAGCTCATTCAGGCCCTCGCCCTGAAGCAAGGCCATCTTCTGTTCGAGTCGCTTGCGCCCCTCGGCAAATGCCGGTTCCGGCTGGGTCCGACGAAAGTACACCTCGTTGACTATGGACAGCACCGGGATCTCGAACAGGATGGTGTGAAGCCAGGGTCCGCGGATCCTGATGTCAATGGCGCCCGAAGGCAGCGGCGAAACATCAATGTACTTTTCGTTCAGGCGAAACAGGCCGAGGAAATCAACGAAATCGCTTTTGATGAAACGCATCGCCCGCAGGTAGTCGAGTTCGGCGTCGGTGAACGCAACGCTGCAAAGTGACGCCACTTCAGCTCGAATCTCGTCCGCGTACGGCGCCAGCTCAATCCCCGGCGTGCGGCAGTTGAATTGGTACTCGACCTGCGCACCGGGGAACTGATGCAGAACGGCCTGCATCATCGTGAACTTGTACAGATCCGTGTCGAGAAGGCTGCCGATGATCATGCGCTATTCTGGCCCAAGCCATGCAACGCCCTGCTGCGTTGTCGCCGGTCGGCAATCCACGGTAGCCCGCTTCGGGCCGATCACTCAAGCCAGGTCGTGAATTCTTCGACCGGCAAACGCGGCGTATGAAACGTATTCACCTTGTCGCCTGAATCCGCGTAGCCCAGAGACATGCCGCAAACCAACATCTCCTCCATGCCGGCGCCGATGTGCGGCAGGATGATGCTCGCGTAACCGTTCCAGGCGGCCTGGGGACAGGTGTGCAGACCCCGAGCGCGGGCCGCTACCATCAGTCCCTGCAGGAACATGCCGTAGTCAACCAGGCTGCCGCGACCGAGCACGCGATCAAGGGTAAACATCATGCCGACTGGCGCATCGAAGAACTGGTAATTTCGCTGGTGCTGCGCGTGCATCTTGTCCTTGTCGCCACGACCGATACCGAGCAGTCCATACAGACCCCAACCGTTCTCGCGCCGCCGCTCAAGGTAGGGACTGACCCATTTTTCCGGGTAATAGTCGTAGGCTTCACGGTACTCGGCAGCGAGTTGCGGGTTGGCACGAATCGCATCATGGGCAGCACATACCTTGCTGACAAGGCCGTCTCGCGCAGCGCCACGCAGCACGTAGACCCTCCAGGGCTGCGTGTTGGTTCCGGAAGCGGCGCGGCTGGCCACGCGAAGCATGTCGGCGATGACTTCACGCGGCACCTCCTGCTGTGTGAAGGCTCGCGTCGACATGCGCGAGGTAATGGCTGCATCGACGATGTCAGCCGGGTTCACGGCGGGTCTTCCTGCGCCGCGGGAAGTGTGATCCGTTCAGAGTGGATGCATTCAGGCGCTAGCGCAAGGTCGGTTGTCATCGCGCGAGATTCTGACAGTGTTGACTCGCACCCTGTTTTTAGGGTCTGGCGTCTAAATTGTTGCATCGCAGCAAAAATGTCTTGCCAATACTCGGGGAAACCCTATACTTCACCCCATGCTGCACTGCAACATAGGATGTAAAGTCTAGGTTCAGAGCACTAATTGCCTCACCAACCCTTGCTGGAGATCCACCATGCTGACCGCAGAACAAGTCATCGCTTCCCACAAAGCCAACATCGAAACACTTTTTGGTCTGACCAACAAGGCCTTTGAAGGTGTTGAGAAACTTATCGAGCTGAACCTGACCGCATCCCGTGCGGCCCTGTCCGAAGCTGCCAATCAAACCCAGTCCGCGCTGGCGGTTAAAGACGCTCAGGAACTGCTGGCCCTTCAGGCCGGTCTTTTCCAGCCGCTGGCTGAGAAGACCGCCTCCTACGGCCGCCACCTGTATGACATCGCCGCCGGTACCGGCGCCGAGTTCGGCAAGGCTTTCGAAGTCAAGTCAGCCGAAATGCAAAAGGCGTTTGCCGGCGCGATTGACAACGTTGCCAAGAACGCACCCGCTGGTTCGGAAACCGCGGTTGCCGTGATGAAAAGTGCTGTGGCAACTGCCAGCAACGCCTTCGAATCGGTCCAGAAAGCCGTTAAACAGGCCACCGAGGTGACCGAAGCCAACTTCAATTCGATGGCCGCTGGCGCGATTGACGCAACCAAGACAACCAGCAAAAAGCGTTAATTTGTCACCGGTTGCCAAACTTGTGCATATTTCGATCGAATCGCGGGACTTGGGCACAAGGTAAGCTCCAACAGGCTCTTGGTAGAGAATCAGGGGTTCGTCAAGTTGTCTCCTCGGATCCTTTCCAGTAACTTGGTTCAGGGATCCCTTCAGGGCCGGTCGCAAGATTGGCCCTTTTTTTGTCTGGGCGACGGCCATCCGCCGCTGCAGGACCGGGTGCAATCCGGTTCGCAACCAATTGCGTCGGCGGACGGCACCTTCGAAGCTTCAAACCGGTGCAGGTTTTAGCAGGACTCGAAGCCGCGGCAACATCGCCAACATCGCCAAGCGGCCGGCTTCGATCGAGCGCTTTCGTGAAGAAAAATCGGTACTGCTGATTCCTGCCAATGAGGGTCGAACCAGCAGATCCGCGTTCTTCAACTCGTGACTGTTGATGGTTTTGCCGATGATGGCAAAGGTCTGCAACAAGACCTTGAACGTGTCGCCAGCTGAATTGGCTTGCGGCAAGGTCGAAATGTCGACCGCGATCACCAACTCCGCACCCATTTGCCGCGCGAAAGAGACCGGCACCGGAGACACAAGGCCGCCATCGACGTACTCGCGATCACCGATGTGCACGGGCAGGAATACCGCCGGCACGGCACTTGAAGCTCGCACCGCCGCCCAGTGCGAGCCCAATGCGGGGTGGCAGCCGGTGCGCGGGTTCGGCAACGGGTGGCGCTGGTGGCGTCGACACCGGCTCCTTCATGCCAGCACAGGCGGCCAAGGGGGCGAGACTAGCAAGGCAAGAACACTCCGAAAAGCTCGGTCGGCGTCGTCATTCGTCGGCGTTTTATTGAGAATGATTCTCATTGGATATACGATGGCAAGCATTCCTTACTTGGTCACTCAAGGATTTCACATGAAACTGGTTCTACGAACATGCGCTGCGGTCATTGGCTTCGTTGCAACCCTGGCATCGGCGCAGGAGCAGGCGGTCAACGTCTACTCGGCGCGCCACTATCCAAGTGACGAACTGCTTTACTCAACGTTCACCAAAGTCACGGGAATCAAGATCAATCGCGTCGATTCGGACGATGCAGGTATTCTCGCCCGCCTCAAGGCCGAGGGATCGGCCTCGCCGGCAGACGTGATCCTACTTGTCGATGCAGCACGCCTGTGGAAGGGCGAAGTCGATGGCCTGTTTCAGCCGGTCAAATCGAAACTCCTTGAGTCCGTTATCGCGCCGCAGTTGCGCGGCAAGTCCAGCAGTGAGGGCATCGCCTGGTTCGGCCTTTCGACCCGGGCCCGGGTGGTCGTCTATGACAAGTCCAGGATTCCCAAGGAGGACGTGGACAGTTACGAAAAACTGGGAGAACCAAGAAACAAGGGGAGGATCTGCATCCGCTCCGGTTCCCACCCCTATAACTTGAGCCTGTTTGGTGCCGTCATGGAGCATCTGGGGCCGGCCAAGGCGGAGTTGTGGCTCAAGGGAGTCGTCGCCAATCTGGCGCGGGCGCCGCAGGGCGGTGACACGGACCAGATCAAATCGGTGGCGGCCGGCGAATGCAGCGTCGCCGTGACAAACAGCTACTACCTGGCCCGACTGATGCGTTCGGCGCTGCCAGCAGACAAGGCAGTTGTCGAGCGCGTTTCTGTGATGTTTCCGAACCAGGCAAGCTGGGGTACCCATGTCAACATCGCTGGCGGAGCAATGGCAAGACACGCCAAGAATCCCGCAAACGCGCTGAAGTTTCTTGAGTATCTCGCCAGTCCGCAGGCACAGGCATATTTTGCCGACGGCAACAACGAGTGGCCAGCGGCGAACAACGTCAAGATCCAGAATCCGGCGCTGCAGGCAATGTCGGGCGGCAACTTCAAGATGGAAACGGTTCCGGTCAGCGTGATCGGGATGAACCAGATCAAGGTCCAGCAGATGCTGGACCGGGTCGGATTTCGCTGAAGCGAGAACGCACCCGTCGACGTCGCTTGACACTATTCGAATCAGCTCAAGACCGCGGTCATGCCGAACGCGACTTGCGATCGGCTCGCCAATCGGCCGATCCTGGGCGGCGCTGGCCCAGCCTGTCACCGATAATTTGCAGCTACGTCAACGTCAATCTGGAGTCAGCATGGAGATCAAGGGCAAGGTATTCATCGTCACCGGCGGCGCCTCGGGCCTGGGGGAAGGCACAGCGCGCATGCTGGCAGCCAGCGGCGGTCGGGTCGTTATCGCCGACATGCAGGCGGACCGGGGCGAAGCGGTCGCCGCCGAAATCGGCGGTGCCTTTGTGAGGTGCGACGTCAGCCAGGAAGCCGACGGTCAAGTGGTAGTTGCAAAAGCCCTGTCAATCGGCAAACTCTTGGGGCTGGTGAATTGCGCGGGCATCGCCACAGCGGAAAAGACGGTCGGCAAGAACGGGGCCCATTCGCTGGCGCTCTTTAGCCGGACCGTCATGGTCAATCTGATCGGCAGCTTCAACATGATTCGACTCGCGGCCGAGGCCATGTGCAAGAACGAGCCGGAATCGACCGGGGAACGCGGTGCCATGATTTCAACGGCGTCGGTCGCGGCCTACGACGGACAGATCGGTCAGGCGGCCTACAGCGCGTCCAAGGGCGGCATCGTCGGCATGACCTTGCCGATCGCGCGCGATCTGGCGCGCAACGGCATCCGCAACATGACGATCGCGCCAGGGATTTTTGGCACCCCGATGCTGTTTGGCATGCCCAAGGAGGTGCAGGACGCGCTGGCCGCTTCAGTTCCGTTCCCGAGCAGGCTGGGAACACCCGAGGACTACGCCAAGCTGGTCAAGCATATATTCGAGAACGACATGCTCAACGGCGAGGTGATTCGACTCGACGGCGCGATCCGCCTGGCGCCACGTTAGACCCGCAACAACGGGTCCAAGGGTTGTCCCGCCTCCGCACAACCATCGCGCCGGGCTAGCATTGGGCCTAATGATTCCCGCCCTGCACTGCCCATGAAACATCGGACAACCCTTCTTGCGCTGGCCGTCCTGCTGGCCGCGTGCGCCTACGCGCCGCCCTTCGCCTACATCGCGCCGAATCAGCCGGAAGGCGCCTCAGGCCTGACCGAGAAACCCGGCTGGGCCAGCAGCAAGTTCGCCGTTGCTGCCGCAAACCCACTGGCGACCGACGCCGGCTATCAGGTTCTCAAGGCAGGAGGCACGGCCGTCGACGCGGCAATCGCCGTGCAAATGGTCCTGGCGTTGGTGGAACCGCAGTCCAGTGGCCTCGGTGGCGGGGCATTCCTGCTGCACTTTGACGGCCGAAAGGTAGAGGCCTACGACGGTCGCGAAACGGCGCCGGCCAGCGTCGACGAAAAACTCTTTCTCGGCGCCGACGGCAGGCCGATGGGCTTTTACGACGCCGTCGTCGGTGGCCGCTCGGTCGGCACGCCGGGCACGGTTCGGATGCTTGAGATGGCGCACCGGGAACACGGCCGGCTGCCATGGAACAAGCTGTTTGAGCCGGCCTTGAGCCTCGCGGACCAGGGCTTCAAGGTGAGCGCCCGGCTCCACACCCGGCTCGGCAGCGAAATCCATCTAAAAAAAGACCCAACCGCCGCCGCCTATTTCTACGACTCCGGCGGAGCGCCCTGGCCGGTTGGCCATGTGCTGAAAAATCCGGCCCTCGCTGCCGTATTGCGTCGAATTGCCAGCGAAGGCTCGCAAGCACTGCATGAAGGTGAAATCGCCCGCGACATCGTGGCCAAGGTTCAGGGGCATCCGACGAATCCGGGCAAACTGGCGTTGACCGACTTGGCGTCATACCAGCCGAAAAAGCGCGAAGCCTTTTGCACCGACTATCGAGCTGCTGCCCACGGTGGCAACAAGGACTACCGGATATGCGGTATGCCGCCGCCGAGTTCAGGGGCAATTGCCGTGGCGCAGATTCTCGGTATCCTCAGCAACACCATCGCCTCGGACATCCCGCTGCAGGACGGCCTGCCCGGCGCCGCCTGGCTGCACCAATACACCGAGGCGTCGCGACTGGCCTACGCGGATCGGGCACAGTACGTTGGCGATCCGGACTTTGTCAGCCCGCCTGGCGGCAACTGGATGAGCCTGGTGGACCACGACTACCTAGCCGCGCGCGCTGGCTTGATCGGATCTCGTAGCATGAAGACTGCCAGGCCGGGTGTACCCGGGCCGATCAAGACCGCCTACGCGCCGATGCCGGAACAGCAAGAGTTCGGCACCTCGCACATATCCATCGTTGACGCCAGCGGCCGCGCCGTCGCCTTGACCACCACCATCGAAGACGGGTTCGGCGCGCGCCAGATGGTCCGCGGCTTCCTCTTGAACAATGAACTGACCGACTTCAGCTTCGCGCCGGCCGATGCGGCCGGCCAGCCAATCGCCAACCGCGTGCAACCGGGCAAGCGCCCGCGCTCCTCCATGAGTCCAACGCTGGTTTTTGACAAGTCGAATGGCGCTCTGGTCATGAGCGCGGGCAGTCCGGGCGGAGCGATGATCATCCATTACACGGCCAAGACGCTTTACGGCACGCTGAACTGGGAACTGAACGCCCAGCAGGCGATCAACCTACCGAACTTCGGCTCGCTAAACGGGCCTACCGTTCTGGAGGAAAAGCGCTTTCCGGGGCAAACCGTCGACGTGCTCAAGGCGCTGGGCCACGAGATTCGCGAGCAAAGCCTCAGCAGTGGCCTGCAGGCCATCCAGCGCACGGCGCGTGGCCTGTTTGGTGGCGCCGACCCGCGGCGCGAGGGCGTTGTGATGGGTGACTGACAAGCATGGGCGACCCGCAGGGCAGACGTTGTCGGGTCGAGTTGAACTGAATCGAGCCAGATCAAGGAGATATCACATGAATTCCAGCAAGATATCGCGGCGCCATTTCGTCGCCAGCAACGCCGCCATGGCCGGTGCCATGGCCTTCCCCTCATTGGCAAGCGCGCAGGCCTTTCCGTCGCGCCCGATCAAGTTGATCTGCCCCTGGCCGGCCGGCGGCTCCACCGACGTCGTCATGCGCGTGCTGGCCGAGAGTGCGGGCAAGATCATCGGCGGCACCTTTGTCGTCGAAAACAAGGCCGGCGCCAGCGGCATGCTGGGTCCGAATGAACTGGTCAGCGCCCGGCCCGACGGCTACACCCTGTCGCAGATCCACATTGGCGTGCTGCGGCAACCCCACATGCAGAAGATGCTGTTCGATCCGTTGAAGGACTTTACCTACATCGCGTGCCTTACCGGCTATACCTTCGGCCTCGTGGTGCGGGCTGATTCACCGATCAAGTCGATCAAGGACCTCATCGAGTACGCCAAGGCCAATCCCGAGCGGTTCAGCTTCGGCTCGACCGGCAATGGCACCACGCCTCATCTGGCGATCGAGGAGTTTGCTGCGCGGGCGGGTATCAAGCTGCTGCATGTACCGTTTCGCGGCAACGCCGACGGCATGCAGGCGTTGCTCAGCGGAACCGTGATGGCGCACAGTGACGCCACGGGCTGGGGACCGCATGTGGACGCCGGAACCTGCCGGCTGCTTGCAACCTACGGCAGCAAGCGCACCAAGCGCTGGGCCAGCGTGCCAACCCTGCAGGAACTCGGGTATGAAACCGTGTACGACTCACCGTTTGGCATCGGCGCGCCCAAGGGCCTTGAACCCGCCGTCACCAAGCTGCTGCACGACGTGTTCAGGAAGACGCTGGATGACCCGGCGGTGCTCGCCATCTTCGAGAAGTACGACCAACCGATAATCTACCTCAACACCGAGGACTACACCAGGTTCTCGCGCGAGAACTTTGCCAAGGAGAAGGCCGTGATCGAACGACTTGGGCTGGCCAACAAGGGCTGAGCGATCACGGAGTGCCCCTATGCGTCGATGGCCGCGACCGATCCGGCCCGACGCCGCAACTCGAATTTCTGGATCTTCCCGGTCGAAGTTTTCGGCAGCTCGCCGAAGACAACGGCCCGTGGCACCTTGAAGCCGGCCAGGTGCTCTTTACAGTGGTCAACAATTTCCCGCGCCGTGATCGAGGCGCCGGCTTTCAGTTCGACAAAGGCACAGGGTGTTTCGCCCCAGCGCGGATCGGGCTTGGCAACCACCGCAGCGGCCAGCACCGACGGGTGCCGGTACAGAACGTCCTCCACCTCAATCGACGAAATGTTCTCGCCGCCGGAAATGATGATGTCCTTGCTGCGGTCCTTGATCTTGATGTAGCCGTCGGGGCACATCACGGCCAGGTCGCCGCTATGAAACCAGCCGCCGGCAAAGGCATCCCGGGTTGCCTGCGGATTTTTCAGATAGCCCTTCATTGCAATGTTGCCGCGGAACATGATCTCGCCCATGGTTTCACCGTCCTGCGGCACCGCTGCCATGGTGCTCGGATCGAGCACACGGACAGCACGCTCCAGGTGGTAGCGCACGCCCTGCCGGGCATTCAGGCGAGCCCGTTCAGCAATCTCCAGCCGGTCCCATTCCTTTTGCTTGGCGCAGACCGCCGCGGGCCCATAGACCTCGGTCAATCCATAGACGTGAATCAGATCGAAACCCATGCGCTCCATGCCTTCGATCATCGAAGCTGGGGGCGCGGCGCCGGCGACCATCGCCTTCACGCCAGCCGGTAGGCCCTTCTTCATCTCATCCGGCGCATTCACCAGCAGGCTGTGAACAATCGGCGCCCCACAGTAATGTGTGACGGCATGGCGGCGCATCGCATCAAAGATCGCCTGCGCCTCGACCTTGCGCAGGCAGACGTTGACGCCGGCCCTGGCCGCCACCGTCCACGGAAAGCACCAGCCATTGCAGTGAAACATCGGCAGAGTCCACAGGTAAACCGGGTGCTTGGCCATGTCCCATTCGAGGATGTTGGACAGCGCATTCATTGCCGCGCCGCGGTGGTGATACACCACGCCCTTCGGATTACCCGTGGTGCCGCTGGTGTAGTTGAGCGTGATCGCATCCCATTCATCGTCGGGCAGTCGCCACGGATATTGCGCGTCGCCTCCGGCAAGAAACGCTTCGTAGTCCTGTC
>JBCKPE010000008.1:0-39414 GCA_038901875.1 Burkholderiaceae bacterium | reverse complement strand
CGTTCAACGTCAGAAACGCATCCAGCTTCTTGATCCAATCCGCCATGTGCATCGGTACGCGGCGCATGGCCTGGCCCTCGGCAAAGATCAGGTATTGCTCCACCAGATTGTTCAGCGCCGCCAGTTCCGGTTCGGTAAGGTAGTTTTTGGCGATGGCGACATCCTGCTTCCGGATGACAGCGCCGCGCCAGTTGGTCAGGCCGAGGTCGGGCTTCGCCACATCCACCCGGTCGTGAACGATTTCGGCGGCGGTCTGGCCAGTGATGGCCCAATGCACCTTGTTCTGGACGGTTTTGAAAAAGACAATGCTGAGCTCTTGCGTGGGATCGTAGTCGATGCTCGTGGCGTAAATGTCCGTGATCTTCTGGTAGAAACGCCGCTCGGAAGTCCGGATGTCCTGAATCCGACGCATCAGCTCTTCGAAATAATCGAAGGGTTGGTCAGGGTTCTTCAGGCGCTCATCGTCCATCGTGAAGCCCTTCACGATGTATTCCCGCAGCCGCTGGGTGGCCCAGATGCGGAATTGCGTGCCCCGGAGCGATTTCACCCGGTAGCCCACCGAGATGATGACATCGAGGTTGTAAAACTTGGTCGCGTAGCGCTTCCCGTCGGCAGCAGTGGTCAAGGATTCCTTGACCACTGAAACCTCGTGCAATTCCCCCTCGACAAAGATGTTTTTGATATGCAGGCTGACGTTCTGCTTGGTGGTCTGCAACAGCTCCGCCATGTGCTGCTGCGTCAGCCAGACCGTCTCGCCTTCGAACCGCACGTCGATCTTCAGCTTTCCGTCCTCGGTCTGATAGACGATGAACTGCCCGCCGGAGGGCGGCGGTGTCCCGGGTTCCTTGCTCATGGTTTCATCTTCCTTTGGGTTGAAAGCATCTCCTCGGGAATGGGCCAGGAATAAGCCGGAATAAGTCCCGGAATAGGAGCTTTGTCGGGATTACTGTCGGGAGGTGCTGTCAGCGTGTATTCCGGGTGATCGCCGTCGCGCGGTTCACCACGACGGGCCGTTTCCACGGTCCCGTCCGGCTTCCAGGGCACCGCGCCTACCCGCGGGCTGGCCTTGCCGTCGTCGCGGGGCTCCGCAGCCGATCGCTGCATGACCTCGATGGCCTGTTCCGTGAGTTTGCGGGGATCGAACTTCGCCATCAGAGCGCGCTCCCAATTGATTGGGCCCAGACTTCGGTAAACGCGCTCATGTCCGCACCAGCCCCGGCTTCAACCCAAGGCGCTCGCGGAACTCGGGCGGAATGTCGCTCCAGTGTTCGATGAGCAGATCGACGAGCTGGCGCCCGTTGATCAGGCCGATGCGTGGGAAGCCCGCCTCAAGCGCCACATCGGCCGCTGCCCCTTGGTAATCCGCTGTGGTGATGAACGCGCCCTGACCGCCGAAGGGAATGGCCTGGCGGAGCTGCTTGACCGTGTTTGCGTTGACCTTGGAGCCAAGCTTGTAACGCTTGGCTTGCACGAAGACCTTCACCTTCGCCAGGTTCGCCACATTGAGCTCGCCAGTCGCATCCACGCCGCCGTCGCCGGTCTTGCCCGTGACCTCGGAGCCCTCGAAGCCAAGCGCAGTGAGGAGATGGCCGACCAGGATCTCGAACTCCTTGTCGTCCAGTTCCAGCACCTGTTCGAGCACGACGCGGTACGGGTCGTACTGCACAGCCGCTGGCCTGGCCGTGTGGTCAGCTTGTCCAATGGCCGCGAGAAACTCATCGCGCTGCGAGATCGCGAATACGGTGAGTGAGGACCGGATCGTGTTCTGGAGCGGCACCGAGAAGTCGCCGCGCTTGAGACGCTTCGGCGTCCACGCTACGCGCCGGCGATGCCGGTAGCGACATCCATCATCCGTTGTTGCGAAGAAATACGAAGGATCAGGTCCGACCGTCCCGTAATGCAGCCATTCGGTATCGAGCGCTGGCGTGATGATGTAGTCGCCCACCTGAATCTCCAGCAGGAATCGCGCAAGCTGACCGACATAGTTGCCGATGACGATCGAACTATGCACCTCCGGATACGCCGCACGTACCAGCGGGTACAGCTCTTCGCGGGAGCGAATCGCGTCGAGATCCTGCGCAACTTCGTTCCATCCAATACCGGCGTACCCGCCGCGCAGAAAGTGTTCGGTGAACTGGCCACTGTCGGCGCGCACGCACCAGACGTTGGTCATGTCATGGCTCCCGCTATCGCACCCCACAACACGGCGAAGCTGCGCGACCTGTTGCGCTCCGGATCGATATGTGCACCGATTGCTCGCGCCGCATCGATCTTGGTCAGTCCACCCTTGAAGTAGCCGTGCCTCTGCAGAACGCGTTCGAAGGCCTCCCACGTGCCGCCGGCAACCGCATCGGGGTCGCGAAATCCCCGGCGGGCAGGCACGGTCAGAGCCACACGCGGATAGGCCGAGCGAACGGCCTCCCAATCGCCGAAGTACCAGGCTTCGAGCTCCTCAATGGCGATGCGATTGACGAGCTGCCACTGGGCATCGCCCGCTCGAGTTGGTGTCCGCAAGCCGACCCGTTGAGCGATTCCTTCCAGTCGATTCTTGAGCGCCCGACAGTCGTCGTCATCGCGGTCCACGACGACCACGATGCGCCAGTCCGCAGGCAACCACGCGGAATACCCGCGCAGCCGTGCCTCAAGCTTGCCGAGAAGGTCGCTCTTGCCCTGGAAAGGGTGCACCTCAAAGGTCCGGTTCTGCGGCAGCAGTCGGGGCAGCAAAGCCCGCAGGAAGGCCTCCATCGAAGGCTCCTCGACCAGCAGCACCAGGTGCGCGGCCGCCATGATCAACGCCCCGCCCGTGGCCGGCTCGGCGCGCCCTGGTTCACCAGTGGATCGCCGACGCCCAGTTGCCCCTCCATCCAGAGATGCCCGAGCAAGGCGCCGTGCGCGACGAACTCGGGCACGCCGGTCAGGTCACCCGCTCGCTGCGTTTGCGTGTAGCCCTGTTCGTCGCGCCACAGCACCCGCACCTCTTCCGGTCGCAGCGCATTCAGAAAGAAAGGCGAATGCGTGGTGACCAGCAACTGTGTGCGCTCGGTCGCCGCACGGCATTCCTCGGCGAGTTCCGGCAACAGCCGCGGATGAAGAAAGTTCTCCGGCTCCTCGATGCCGATGAAAGGCGGCGGCGCCGGGTCATACAGAAGCACCAGGTAGGCGAGCATCTTCAGCGTGCCGTCCGATGCAAACTTCGCCAGCACTGGGCGGCTGAAGGGCGCGTCCTTGATCTGCAGCAGCAGGCGCCCGTCGGGCATCGTGTCGGCCAGAACCCGCTCGATGCGCGGCACGCGCTGGCGGAGCACCTCGAAGATGCGCTCGAGTCGATCCGGATGCTGCTCGGCGAGATACTGCACGACATTGGCCACGTTGTCGCCGGTCTTCGTGAGCCGGTCCTGCGGCCCCGCCTCGGGCTGGCCGCGAGCGCTCTCGGCCGACAGATACGACACGTACCAACCCGTGATGAAGTTGCGCAGCGCCGCCACGCGCGGGTGTTCGGCGAACTGACCCAAGGCATTCACGGCCAGAAGATCCGGTGAGTTCAGGGGGACTTCGATCCGCTTGTCCTGCTCGTCGGGCTGCTCCCCGCTGACGGCACGACCCACGCCCTCGTGATAGTCCAGGAAGCGAAAGGGCTGACCGTGGCTGCCACGTTTCCAGCGCAGCCACTCTTCCACCACGACCGGACCGCCTTTGCGCTCGTCCACGGCCAGGTGGTAGGTGATCAGCGGATATCCGGGCTCGCGGTACTTGATTTCGACCACCACCGGCCCCTCACCGCCGCGCGTCTTGAATTCCTTCGCTCGTCCACGCTTGTCCCAGGCGCGGCGCAGTCCCAGTTCGAAGCACTCAGACAGGAAGGCGAACACGTCGAACACCGTGGACTTGCCGCTACCGTTGGGACCGAGCAGCACGGTCAACGGTGTCAGGTCCTTGAACTCCACCTCGCGTAGAGCGCGAAAGTTCTGCACCTTGAGGTATTCGATGCGCGCAGGGGCTTGCGGCTTGCCAGTCGTCTTTCTCATTCGGTAACCTCGATGAAGTGTTCGGCGTCCTGCACTCGCAGCTCGCCGGAGATGAGCTTGGGCAGCAGCGTGTCGGGCAGGCGCTGCGCCAGCACTACCTGGCCATAGGGCTCGCCGGGCGCGACCTCCGCGCCGCTGCGAACCGACCAGCCGATGCTCTCCAGCCGGGCGAGGGCGGCCTGCTCGACGACCGACTCGGTGAAGGCTCCCGAGCTCACGCCGCCAGTTCCTCGCGCACGCTCTCCCGCTGGCTCCACGGCACTGGGCGTACCTCGTAGCTCTGAAGCGCGTCGATGACGGCCTGCGACACCGTCTGCTCCGTGTCGTTCAGCAAAGCGTAGGCGCGCGAATCGGGTGAGCGCACTTCCTTCGTGTCCACCCACGAGAGAACCACCGACTGCGCGGTGTCGCGATTCGGGCGGTTGATGGTCTGGATGATGCGCTCGGGCTGTTGTCGCGACTTTGGAATCACGAAGTCGAACAGGTGGTCGTATCCAGTCTTGCCAGTGAATTTCACCTTCGGCGTGTACCTCACGTCATGGACATCGAGCCAGGCGACAACGTCCTCGTAGAACAGACTCGCCACCATCGGCACGGCCAGATAGAACATGTCGTTTACCGCCAACATGGCTTGCACGAGGTTGTGCTTGCGAAGCGCGAAATTGTCCGGCGACGCGTGCACCTGAAGCGCTTTGCCGTCCATCTGCACGCCGAAGCCATTCAGGGTCATCTTCAGCAGGTCCTGGCGCTTGTGGCTCTCCAACTTGCAGCCGGTCTGCTCGAGATCGTTGATGGTGTACCCGTCGTCGGTCAGGACGAAGCCCCCGTTGGCCTTCTTCGCATAGATCTGGAGGTAGTCGTTGTGCCGATCGAGATACGGTGTTGTGATCTCTACCCACTGGTCGACTTGGCGTAGGACGGACTTGTCTTTGAGCCAGGCGTGGTAGGCGTCCATCAAACGCTGGATGTCCTGAATCATGTGAACAGCCCCGGTTCGATGTGCGGCGGCTGCGTGATATTGCAGAACCGCAGGAAGTCTTCGAGCGTCGCCCACACGTCGCCGGTCACGCGGAAACGGTCGACGGGAACCGGCACGGCCCATTTGTCGCCGTAGCCCTCGCGGTACACGTGGAGATGCGGAGCCGGAATCTCTTCGTCGTCCGGGTTGCGATGGGGCGCGCCGCCCAGATCAAGACGGACGAGCACGACGACCTGCCGCCCGCGGTTCTGCATCTTGACCTTGAGCAGGTCGATGCGTCCGCGGCTCAGGTCGAGCAGGAACTGCTCTCGCTTGTCGGAGGACTGGAGCGGCAAGACGAGCGACTGGCCGCCCATGGGGAAGTCGCTCCGATCCTCGGTGGCACGGTGCTTTTCCATGGCGATCAAGGCATCCGCCTCCGCCTGTGTGAGATTGATGTCCGCCATCAGACCGCCCCCACGAACAAACGCCCGGCGCCATGTATCCACCGTCTGCCGGGTGCAAGCACCGCACCATGGCGGACGGACCAGCCGAGGCTCTTCAGCCAGGCGAGGGCGGCCTGTTCGACCACCGACTCGGTGAAGGTCGAGCTCATGGCGCGTATCCAGCGTTAGCCCAATCCCGGCCAGTACGCGGCGCTGGCGCGTTCGGCCCCAACTCGCCAAAGAACTGGCTTGCGATGGTTGTGGCGACAGGCGAGCGCCCACGCTGGACTTGGGCTCCAATTCTCCACGCAAGTCCCCGCTCCATTCGGGCCGCAGACGACAGCACCAGCATCTCGGTGCACCGAGTGATGGCGACATAGAAGAGCCGGCGCTGCTCCTGAAGGATGGCGGCCCTTTCTACCGCCGGTTCGTCGTTCTTCTGATGCGGAATCAAGCCTTGCGTACATCCCGCGACGATGGCAACCCTGCTTGTCAGGCCTTTAGCCTTGTGCAGGCTCATCACGCGAACGAAGTTGCCCTCCTCCGGCATCTCGGGCTGCGTGACGTGCGTCTTGACGCGATCAAAGAGATCTCTGACATCCTGCAGATCGGGCAAAGCAAGCAAGGCCACTTCGCGAAGCACGCTGCATTCGTCACTACCCTCGGGAAACAAGGCATCGACAAGTTCTGCGATGCTTCGGCCCGCTCGGTCCGCAAGGATCGCGCGGAGATCTCGGTACTTCTCAAGGACTTCCGAGACGCGAGGCAACGCGAGGGCACCCTGATCCAAGGCCTCAAGTGCCGCTCGTGGCGACTCCCCGGTAGCTTCGCAGTGCTGTCGCAGACGCTGGTACGCATTCCGACGCCCCGACGGGCTCCCATTGCCGAGCCACCAGCGAAGCGCAACTCGGTCTTCGATATCCACCAGCAGCGACAGGATCGCGAACGCGCGTTGTGCCAATTCCCCCTCAAGCGCTTCCTCGTGGTAGAAGCTATGGACCGCAATACCTGAGTCTCTGAGTCGATCTCTGATGCGATATCCGAGTAGCCGGCGTGGTGTGAGAATCAGAATCTCGCCAGGCGAGTAACCGCGAGCGACAACGAGCGCACGGACAAAATCAGCAAGGCCCTGTGCCTCCTCATCGATACCTGCCCACTGAACGATGTGAACTGCGCCTTCAGGATTGTCCGGCTTCGGCTGCAGCCGGGGCGCTATGGCGTGCGGGTGGTTGTGGCGAATCAGATGGTCCGCGATTGCCACTACACGGGTCGGACATCTCCGGCACTCGTTAAGCGTCTCGTCATGCGTGGCCGGATGTTGCTGACCGAACGCTTCGATGCCTTCCGGATTCGCATGACGAAACCTGTAGATCGACTGGTCCACATCGCCGACAATCGCAATCGCTCCATGACTGGCCAGCAGGTCAAGCAGTTCTTGCTCGGCCCTGTTCAGGTCTTGGTACTCGTCAACGATCACGTGATCAAATGCTGACCGGGCATCCGAAGCTGGATTGTTGCGCAAAAAGCGAAGCGCCTCGGGAACCAATTCGCCGATGAGCATGGCGCGGTGAAATCGCAGCCAACTGACAAGGGCCGCTTGGAACTGGCGGTCGATGGGACATCCCGGCCACCCGGGAACCTCAGATTGCAGCCGTGCCCAAGCAGCCTCGAACGCGCGGATCCGCCGGGTGCAGTCTCTCTTTGGCCCGAAGGCGCCAGCCGAAGCCAAGTCATCGAGCATTACACCGCCTTCGAACTGCAGCACACCGGACTTGGCGAACGTGACTACAGGGCGAGGCACGCGCCCAAGGTAGCCGAAGACATCCTGGCGACTCAGGAGCGAGAAGCAAAACGCGTGAAGAGTGCCGACCCGAACCAGCTCGCAGTTTTCGAGGCCGAGCGAATGGAGGCCTTGAACCAGGCTCGCCGCCGCGTTGCGCGTAAAGGTGACGGCGAGAATCCGCCGCGGGTCCTCCCCGGTCTCCAGCAGCCGCGCCACGCGACGCTTCATCGCGAAAGACTTACCGGTTCCGGGTCCAGCCATGACTCGGAGCGGGCTATCGCCTGTTGCTGCGATGCGGCGCGCCGTCCCTGTCAGTCCATCGTCCCAACTCATGGGTCCAGATCCCGATGGTGTATTGATTTGGGGACCCGCAGCTCGCCGGAGATGAGCTTGGGCAACAGCGTGTCGCGTAGCGAGGAGAGGGTGCGGGATTCGTGCTCCCTCTCCATCAGCTTCGAATAGATCTGGGTGATGTTCTCGGCGGACTGTCTCATCGGTTCCTCGTTACTTCTTGGAGGTCGCTTGAGAGACCTCCAGCAAGTTTGCTGATGATCTGCACAAGCCCTCTCACATCGTCCGCTCCGATACCAATCTTCCGCCCAACGACGGCCTGGCAATCGCCCGTCTTCGTGATGTAGTCCTGGTCTACGACTCCCATCTTGTGCGCGACGAGGTGGCGCTTCTGAAAGCCACGAACAGCTGATTGCCACTTGTCGGCCGTCACATGGGCAGATAGGGCGATGCCAAAAGCGTCGTGGAGACTCGACTTCGCACCTTCAAGGTTCTGGAAGCTTGTTCTCTCCGCCTTGGCGGGGTTGGTCGCGTTCCTTGCATGGACTCGGCACAGTTCCCGCCCGAATCCGTCGAAGGCCGAAACGCAATCCTCCAGGGAGTTTTCGACAAGCCTCTCGGCCAGGTCTTTCTCCGTGGCCGTCGCCATATCGAGCATCTTCTCGACCACTTCGAGGTTCTTGTCGAGAATCTGCAGCGAGTTGTGCTGGCCGCAGTCGGGGCAGAAAGCGAAGACACCGTAGACCGAGTAGCGGAGCGTGCAGTTGGAGCAGACGACCTCGGTTTCGAGTTGCTTCTCCCTGTAGTAGCGGATTGGCATTGGGCGACCGGGCTTGACCTTCAATGAAATCCCGATTCCGAACGTACCCTTCGGCTTATGATTGAACTCCATCTTCTTGAGGTCTTTGTGGAGCGCGTCGGTGATCTTCCGCATGGCGACGGACTTGGCGTATTCGATCTGCTCCTTGGTCCAAAAATGGTCGTGCCCCGCGGTGTGACCACAGTACGGGCAGTGACACGGAAGTCCTTCTCCCTTAAGACCGGTACCGAGTTCAATCTTGAAGTACCCCTCGCAGTCCGGCTGCGGGCACTCGCGGCCCGTGAAACCGTTCTCGTCGGCCTGGATCGGAATCGAAATGCTGTTACCGAGTCGTCGAAGGTGATCCATTAGACGGTCTCCACGATCCGCTCCGCGTCCCTCACCCGCAACTCGCCGGAGATGAGTTTGGGAAGCAGCGTGTCGCGCATTGACGCGAGGGTGCGGGATTCATCTAGGTTGCGTTCAAACCGCAAATGCATAGAGCGAACTAACTCTTCGAACATATCTATGACTTGCTTTGGCGGAATCGTCAATTGGATTGACCGCAAATACGTCACTGGTCGCGCAATCGACGGCACACCCGAAGATGAAGCGTTCGCAAGTAGTTGGTGCTGGCCCTCTGGTGATTTGAAGTAGAGGGCAATAAACCTCGGAGTCACATGCATGCGATTACACCGCATGAAGAACTGGCGCTGCGATATCACGTAGCATTCGTACCGCGAGTTTTCTGGGATATACGCCACTTGGCCTATATTGCCGGCGTGGGTAAAGACTACGTCACCACGTTCGACATTGGCACTTTTCAGTCTCTTCGCATGGTCCACGGTGATGTGGTTGAAAGTGCTGTCTTCCAACATGAAGCCGCGCAAATGTTGACCGCTAATGACTGGAACGCCTTCCGAGACGAAGGTTTCTACCTTGATCGACGACCCAAACGGCCCCATTCCAACACGCTCCGCTATTTCCTCGATTCTCCTTATAGACCACCCCGCCGGAATCTCCCCCAGCTCCGACTCCTCGAACGCATCCGGGAATAGGTCCGCTAGGTGCTTCGGCAGGCCGGGGTCGCGGCCTTCAGCCTTGGCGCGGACGGGGTCGAAATCCATGAACCACGACTTGAAGAGCGCCCGCGCCATCGCCTCCAGCGTCTCGTTCATCCGCCGGTTCAGCTCGATCTTGTCGTCCAGCGTGCCGAGAATGTGGGCGATGGCGCGTTGTTCGTCTGCAGGGGGCACCTCCAGGCTCAGAGCCGACAGCGAAGAGACGGTGAGGTATGGAAGCGCAGTGCCCTGCGCGATGTCAGAGAAGTCGAACTTCGAAAGGGCGTAGTAGAAGAAGCGAGGATCGATTCGGTCGGTCCGCGGCACAGCCCCCATCATGTTGTTATCAACGATGGTCTCGCGAACGATCTGCCTAAGGCGATTCTGTCGCAATGCTTCGCCGATCTTGGCGAATACGACGGTGCCACACGGAAATGGCCTCGCACGCAATTCCTGGAGATCGGCTTCTGACACCCAGTTGTTGGAATCCTGGATGCGCACCGCGTTTGCGGGAAGGTTCATGTCGCTGACCTTCACGAACGGGAATCTCCCGGAAGGCTGACCTTGAAGTGCTGGCTTGAAGACGGATCCCCCGCGAAAATCGCAGAGCTCACCAAGCCTGACTGTGGCCCACTCACCCGCCATACCCAAGCTCCTTCAGGTTGGCGGCGATCGCGGCATCCAGCTTCGCGGCTTCGGCCTGCTGTTCGCGCAGCATCGCGGTCAGCCGCTTCATCTTTTCCTCGAAAGGCTCGCCGTCGTCCTCAACTGCCTCGGCGCCTACGTAGCGGCCGGGTGTGAGCACGTGGCCGTGCTTGCGGACCTCGTCCAGCGGCGCGCTCTTGCAGAAGCCGGCGATGTCCGTGTACTGGCCCGCGCCCTTCTCACCGCGCCAGGCGTGGTAGGTGGCGGCGATGCGGGCGACGTCCTCATCGGTCAGCTCGCGGTGGGTGCGGTCCACCATGCGGCCGAGCTTGCGGGCGTCGATGAAGAGCAGGTGGCCGCGACGGTCGCGGAACTTGCCGTTCCTGCGGTCGCGCGCGAGGAACCACAGGCACGCGGGGATCTGCGTCGAGTAGAAGAGCTGGCCGGGCAGGGCGACCATGCAGTCCACCAGGTTGGCCTCGATCAGGTTCTTGCGGATCTCGCCCTCGCCGGACTGGTTCGATGACATCGAGCCGTTGGCGAGCACGAAGCCGGCCACGCCCGCGGGCGCCAGGTGGTGGACGATGTGCTGCACCCAGGCGAAGTTGGCGTTGCCCGCCGGCGGCGCGCCGTACTGCCAGCGCTTGTCGCCCTGCAGCCGCTCGCCGCCCCAGTCGGAGATGTTGAACGGCGGATTGGCGAGGATGAAGTCGGCCTTGAGGTCGGGGTGGCGGTCGTTGTGGAAGGTGTCGCCGTGGCCGATCTGGCCGTCGATGCCGCGGATGGCGAGGTTCATCTTCGCCAGGCGCCAGGTGGTGTAGTTCGACTCCTGGCCGTAGATCGAGATGTCGGGCCTTGAACCCTTCTGGCCCTTGCCGCCATTGCCGCTGCCCCCGTTGCCATTGCCGGACGCGTGCGCGCGGATGAACTCCACCGACTGCACGAACATGCCCGAAGAGCCGCAGCAGGGGTCGTACACGCGGCCGCGATAGGGCTCGAGCATCTCGACCAGCAGCTTGACCACGCAGCGCGGCGTGTAGAACTCGCCGCCCTTCTTGCCCTCGGCGCCGGCGAACTGCGAGAGGAAGTATTCGTAGACGCGGCCGAGTTCGTCCTTGGCGCGGCTTGCCTCGTCGCCGACCTTGATGTTGCTGATCAGGTCGATCACCTGGCCGAGCCGCTCCTTGTCGAGCGCGGGGCGGGCGTAGTCCTTGGGCAGCACGGCCTTGAGCGCCGGGTTGTCGCGCTCGATGCCGGCCATCGCGTCGTCGACCAGCCGGCCGATGGTGGGTTGCTTGGCCTGCGCCTTCAGGTGCGCCCAGCGCGCCTCGGGCGGCACCCAGAAGATGGAGAGCGCGCGGTACTCGTCCGGGTCTTCCGCGTCGGCGCCCTTCGCCTTTTCGTCCTGGAGCCGGGCGTGCTGTTCCTCGAAGGCGTCGGAGATGTATTTGAGGAAGAGCAGCCCCAGGACGACGTGCTTGTACTCGGCGGCATCCATGCTGCCGCGCAGTGCGTCGGCCATCTGCCAGAGCTGGGCTTCGTAGCCGACGCTGGCGCCGTTATTGGCCGCAGCAGCGGAGTTCTTCTTTGGCTTCGGCAAGGCGTTCCTTGGATCGGGTTACTGCGCGGTGGAGTCAGGGGCGACTGATTTGATCGACGGACTTGTCGACAGCTTCAACGTTCGAGTTCGGTTTCTCACGGCAATCTGTCTGCGGCATCGAAACCTTCTTTCGTGATCTTGAATACATTTCGCTTCGGACCGGCGGCTGCTAGTAGGCCGTGCCGTTCGAGCTCTTCTAGTGCAGCGATCCAGGTCGCTCGCGAGCGCTCGTTGTGGTCTTCGATCATATTCTTGCCTCGGACCTGCAAAACGTAGCCACCGAGGTGTGAAAGGTGAAGGACCTGCCCAGCAGGATCACCAGCGCATTCCTTGAGCAGAAATGCAGCCTCTCTGGATAGTTGGACTGCTTGTGGAAGCTCGCGCAGAGGTGCGTTTGGTTCTGACCCTCCGGTGGCTCGGAAATACGGGTCTTGATTCAGCTTTAGTTGAAGGTGTCGGTACAGCTTCGACCGGAAGTCCTCAATGTCCGCGTAGGATTCATACAGCCCGCGTGATTGACAACTGTTCCGGAAGTCTTTCAGGCGTTGGTATTGGTCCGGGTCAACACTATCGAGAACTACGGGGGAGCCAGAGAAGTACAACATGGCGGGGCGGTTGGCCTTGATGTGTTCTTCAATTTCTTCCACGGTGCCACTCTCGAACTCACCAGTTGCTGTGCCGATCCGGGTCCAGAACACACCGACCAAGAGGTCGCATCCTTGCAGTACCCGCTTGTTGATGATCGCTTGTGGGCGATCACCCATTTCGGGAACAGAGTGTGTTTCCCAGCCGACAGGGAGAAGCACCGTGCGCCGCGTGTCGGCGTTTACGACGTTCCACTCAGACAAAACCTCGCGCACTATGCTGCGCTCAGCGGAAACGTCGCCGGGCGATGCAATCATGACTTTGTATACGGTGGCGGTGTAGCTCATATCGAGGTTGACGGACGTTGCCAACTATATGTTGGCACGGGTCGATGGGGTAGGTCTCCCGGTTCGAGCGCTTGATCAAATCGACGGGTCGCCACGCCGCCCGCCTCAACCCAACCGCCTCTTGATCTTCCTGTTCCACTCGCGCGTCAGAATCTTTTCATCGCCTTCATACGCCTCCAGCCGTCCCGTCACATGCCAGTGCGTTTTGCTGGCGGTGAGTTCCGAATAGGTTTCGGTGCGCACCTTCCAGTCGCCGCGCTGGCGCTGCTCGGTCCAGTGGCAGAACTGGCGCGCCGACAGCGGGTCGTCGGGCCGGATGGTGTAGGTTTCGCGGGCGCAGGCTGCGCTGGTCATGCCGTGGTCGAGGTTGGTGATGCGGCCGAAGTCATCGACTATTGCCAGCCGCTGCTCGCCGCTGCGCTGGTCGATGGTCAGCTCGCGCTTGTTCCAGGGCTTGTCGATTACTTTCAGCTTCGCCGGAGTTGCCGACTCAGCCGGCGCGAACACCGGCGCCACTTCACCGCGCCGGCCCTTGCGCAGTGGCAGGTCGATGTAACTTGCGCCAGTGTGCACGGTCAGCGTCACGGGTTGCGGCGCGGGCCAGATCAGCGGCCAGTAGCTGGTGGAGATCGACACGCGCAGGCGGTTGCCTTTGGGGATGCGCCAGGCTGTGTCGTCGAGCTTGATTCGCACCTGGTAGGTCTTGCCCGGCTCCAGCGGCTCGGGCTGTTCGTGGCTGTCGCGATGGCACAGGTTGAGCACGCCATAGGTCAGACGCGACACGCTGCCATCGGGCCAGATTGAGTTGAGCCGCACGGCGACGTTGGCCAGCGGCTGGTCGGCGCTGAGCTTGAGTTGCAGCAGCGGCGCGCCCATCAGATCCAGCGCAGCGGTGAGCGGCGCCGAATCGAAGGTCAGCGAACCGGCGTCATCGCGCCGCTGGTCGCCTGGAAACTCCGGCCCGAGCCAGATGATGCAGTACTCGCCGCTGTCGGCGCCGGTGGCTTGCGGCGAGTGGATGGTGCGCTTGGCAGTGCGGCCCTTCACCGAGGCCAACCCGTCGGCGTTCAGGTGGTAGCGCTGCATCCGAAAGTTTCCCGCGTCCGCCGCCTTGTCCGAAGCGCTGCCAGAAGAACCCGCCGTGGGCCAACGCGCGTCACTGACCCAGCGTCCCGGGACATGGCTGATTGATGCGCCCGGCTTGGCCAGGTCCATGATGTAGGTGCGGTGCGCTGGATCGTTCTCGACGCCGGTGTCGATGCCCTTGAGCCAGTGGTCCCACCAGCGCAGCGCCTCCTGCAGGAAACCGATGCGTGGCTCGGGCACGGCGAAATGCGGGTACTTGTGGGCCCAGGGACCAATGATGCCTTTCACCGGCGATTTCACGCTGGCCACGAGCCGTGGCACGGCGTTGTGGTAGGCGTCGTTCCAGCCGCCGACGGCCAGCACGGCGGCTTCGATGGCGCCGATGTCCTCGCACACCGAGCCGTGTTTCCAGTAGGCGTCGCGGTGCGGGTGCTCCAGCCAGGGGATGATGAGAAACGGTTCGTTGTTCAGTCGCTCCAGCCACATCTCTTTCCAGCGCGCGCCGACCAGAGCCGGGTCCGGTGGCCGCGACGAGTAGGCAAACATGGTCGCGGCCCAGCCCAGGTTCTCGTTCAGCAGGCAGCCGCCCTTGTAATGGATGTCGTCGCTGTAACGGTCATCGGTCGAGCAGAGGGTGATGATGGCCTTCAGCGCGGGCGGCCGCAGCGCGGCAACTTGCAGGCTGTTGAAGCCGCCCCAGGAAATCCCCATCATGCCGACCGCGCCGCTGCACCAGCTCTGCCGGGACAACCAGGCGATCACGTCGACTGCATCATCGAGCTCCTGCTGCGTGTATTCGTCGTGCATCAGTCCATCGGACTCGCCGCTGCCGCGCATGTCCACCCGCACGCAGGCGTAGCCGTGACCGGCCAGGTAGGGGTGCGTGAGTTCGTCGCGGACAAAGGTTCCGTCGCGCTTGCGGTAGGGCAGGTACTCCAGGATGGCCGGCACCGGCTGCTGCACGGCATCGACCGGCATCCAGATGCGCGCAGCGAGGCGCGCACCGTCGGGAAGTTCGATCCAGTGGTTGGCGATTTCCTTGACCTTGCGCGGGAAGTTCTTGATTGTTTTCACGGGTGGTACTGTGCCTGCTGATTCAAGGGATAACGACCTCGCGGTATGTACCCGGAGCGGCGTCCTCGATAACCGCAACGATAGCATTGGCCGCGGCTCTGATTCGTGGCCAACTCGTCGTGTTCAAGACCACAATCGCGATGCTTCGGGAAGCAAGATTCTGCTGATACCAGAGATTTTTGTCTGTGGTCACCAGCACCTGGAAGCCCTGAGCTTCCGCTACGGCGAGTAGCTCGCCGTTTTTGAAGGTGGACCAGCCACTTTCGAATGCGGTGGATACCGCATGACCCAGCAGCAGGTGGCGCAGTGGCGCCGGTGTACCTTGATCAAAGAGAACGCGCACTTAAGGATGCTCTGCATCCTCAAGCCGTGGCAAGCGCGCTGCGAGCTGCATGGTCCAACACTGCACGAGCTTGGTCGAGGGTTACGCCCGGGAACAGCGCAACGAATTCGCCGACCGGCACACCGTCTTCGAGGTTCTCGAAAAGTGCCGCAACGGGCACGCGCGAGCCGAGGAAAACCCATGCGCCGCTGACGCGCTCAGGGTCGCGTTCAACCGCTGCACAACTTGACCAATCGATCATGATTCGGATGGTAGCACCGGCATGTCATGGCCGCAGCAGCCGCACGTTGCCATCGAGCGCCGTGCCCTGCATGTTGGCCGCGACGTCGCCGGCAAAACGCAGGGCCAGCTCGTGGTGCAGGTGCGCCAGACTGTGCGCTGGCGCGTCGTGATCGAGCAGGGTGCAAACCAGCTCGATCTGGCCATCGTCATGCCGGAGCACCTCGACGGCGCGCAACTGCGAGGGCCAGTCGATCACCGAGCCGGTGGTGATTTCCCAGAACCCGCCCGACGGACCGGGGTGCGCCGCGATGCGGTGCAGATGCCGATGCCCAACCAGCCAGGCCAAAACGCAGCGGTGCCGGTGCAGCACAGCCGTCAGCTCGGCGGCGTGTTTTCGTTCCGGGTCGTCGCCGTGCGTGTTGGTGAGCGACACGGAACCATGATGACTGGCGATGATGGCGAAGCGATCCTGTTGCGCTTCCACTTCGGCCAGCCTGTGGTCCAGCCAGGCCAGTTGTGCCGTGCCGATGCTGCCCTCACAAAAGCCGGCCGGGTGGTTGCTGTCGAGCATGATGATGCGCACATGCTCGGTGTCGATCACCGCGTCGGCGCAACCGCTGCGCACATGGTTCTCGCCGTAGCCAGCGGCGCCGGAAGCGACATGCAGGCGCAACCATTCGCTGCGGTCCAGCGCTCGCCGCTGCTCCAGCGCCTTGACCTGCCGGCTGCCGCCGGCGGAAAACGCGGCTGGATCGGCCAGGTAAGACGCCATTGGGTCGGCCGGTTCGAACCCTTCGGGACGGCGCAGGTTCTTTTGGCTGCCGCAGGCGAGGGCGTCGGTCGTTGCGCTGGGCAGCGCCGTGCCCTGCAACAGGAAATCGTGGTTGCCAGGCAGGCTGGCCCAGTCGAATCCCAGTCCCGGCGACAAGAGCGGCGCACCGGCCCGCGCCACGAAGTCCGGCAGCGCGGGGTAGCCCTGCGGCTTCCACAGGTCGGCCACGCCGGCATCGGGGCACCAGTAGGGCCAGGGGCCCGGGCCAAGCTCGGCAGAGGCGTCGTGCACGCCGCCCCGCGCTGACAGTCGCGCCCGACCGCCAGCCAGGATCGCGAGGTAGGCGTGCAGCTCGTTGACCTGCGCGTTGTCGATGTTGTCGCCGGTACTCAAGGCCAGGTCAAATGGGCGGCCGCTCCAGGGCGCGACGGGCCGCTGCCGCACCGCTTCGACATGGGCTGCCAGCGCCCAGTGGGTCAGTGCCTCGTAGGGCCGGTGCATGTGCAGCAATGGGCGCCAACGCGCTTCGGCGGCCAGCAGCTCAACCCACTCGCAGCGCGCCGGCGAAACGCTGTCGAGCACATGGGCGTCGCTCAGGTGCAGCAGGCTCAGCAGGGCGCTGCCGCGCCCGCTCGGGACGCTGCCGCCCAGCTCCGTGCGCAACCCGTAGTTCATGGCAATCTCTTTACTCACTTTCCGCAACCATTGTCGAGGGGCATCGACGCGGCGCTGGGGCGGAACAACTCGCGCAATCCTTGAGCTAGCGCAAGTTTCCAAAGCGCCGGCTACGGCAGACTGATGGCCATGTCCTGGCTTAACGCTTTCCCGATTCCCGCCACAACCAGGCTGGCAGCAGCAGGAGAGTTGCTGCTGCGGCGTAATACCGTGCCGCGCGACGCGATCTATGTGAAAACCGGGCGCGTTGCCGCCGGCTGGGTGGAATCAGGCGTTCTGCGCAATCTGCTGGGGGACTGCAATGGGCCCTGCTGGCTCGACATCGGAACGGCCCTGGTGAAACGGCCCAGCGTCGCCGATTACATGGCCGAACAGGAGTCGCAACTTCTGCTGTTTCCCGCCGACGCCCTGCGCCGCTGGTTCGCAACCCTGCCGGAGAGCGTGCGCCTGATGTTGCAGGACCTCGCATTGGCGCAGCGCCAGCAGGCCGAGGCCATGCTTGGACTGATGGTGCAGGACGCCGAGGCGCGCTTTGCCCAATGGTTGCTGCAGCATGCAGAACGAACCGACCATGGCCAGGTTGCTGTGCCGCTGCGCGAGCGCAAGCGCGCCATCGCGGCCCGCCTTGGCATTGCGCCGGAAACGCTTTCAAGGCTGCTGCGGCATTTGCGCGACCTGGGCCTGGTCAGCCAGTCGGGTTCGACCATGCATCTGGTGGACCCGGCCGGCCTGAAGCGCCTGGCCAATATGCAGGGAGCTTAGCCCGTCCTAACCACATTGCCCGACGTAGCCGCAGGCGGTGCAGAAGTCGCAGCCGTCCTTGTGAATCAGCGTCGGGTTGCCGCATTCCGGGCAGGGCTTGCCAGCGAGCAGGCGCGGCGAGGCTGAACCCTTGGGCGCTTCGAGCACGCCCATCTCGCGCAGTGGAAAGCCGTTTTCGTCCAGCACGCCGAGCATGGCGTAGCGATGGATGATCAGCCGCGCCAGGTAGGCCACCGTCGAGGGCCAGGTTTGCTGGCGCTGCTGGCCATGGGGCAACCCAGGCACAAAGGCCATGAAGTGGCCCAGCGGTTCGGCGTAATTCAGCAGCTTGCGTAGTTTCATGCCGATCCAGGCCGGGTCGATGACCCGCATGTCGAGCGACAGCAGGCGCGCCAAGCCGTCCAGCGCGCGCGGGTAGTTGCCCGAGAAGACCACCGCGCAGGGCCGGGTCACGACGCTGCCGTCGCTGCCGGGCAGGGTGACCTCCTTCAAAGTCAGGGTGAAATGCTCGCCGCTGGCCGGGTTAGCGATATCGGCGGCCCAGGCCAGGGTGCCGGAGGGGCCGGTCAACGGCTCGTAGCGGCTGAACATGGCATCAAGCACCGGGGTCGGCGCCGCTTTGTCGGACTTGGGCAGCGATTTGAGTTGTTCGCAGCGCCAGCGCACCAGCGCGGCAGTGGCGGCGACGACGCCGGGAAACATCCGCTTTTCACCATGGGGCGGGAACGGCATCTCGAACGGGCGCTCTTCGGCCACGGTGGCCAAGGCGTCGAGCTTGAGCTGCAGCCAGGCCGGATCGTTGGCGCGCAGGTCCATCGACAGGGTCTTGGCCAAGGCGCCGAGGCCGCGCGGCTGCTCGGTGCCGTTGACCCAGACTTCAAAGGGCTGCGGCGTGCCGCCACCTTCTGGCGCGAGTTCACCGACAAACAACGCGAAGTCGCCATGGGGGTGCTGCACCATGAAGGTCCAGGCCGGGTTGCCATTGGGCAACTCAGGGCGACCCGGCCAGCGCAGCGACGCCAGCACCGGCGCGGGCAGGCGCTCCAGCGCCAAGCGGCGGTTCTTGGCGTCGATCTGCAGCGGCGCGGCCACTTCGGGCGCGCCGACGCTCAGCACCGAGCCCAGCACCGAATTCGGACGGTAGGTGGCCAGCCCCTTGAGTCCGGACTGCCAGGCCTGCAGGTACAGGTTCTGGAAATCCTCGTACGGGTAGTCCACTGGCACGTTGACGGTCTTGGAGATGGAGGTATCGATGCATGGCGCGACCGCGGCCACCATGGCTTCATGCGCCTGCGCGCTCATTTCCAGCGCTGTGACGAAGGCCGGCGTCAGCGGCGCGCGCTTGCCCTTCAGGTGCCGATACAGGCGCCAGGCATGGTCCTCCACCTGGTATTCCTTGAAGCTGCCGTCGGCCATGCGCTTCTTGCGTTGGTAGGTCCAGCTAAAGGCCGGTTCAATGCCATTGCTGGCGTTGTCGGCGAAGGCCAGGCTGATGGTGCCGGTCGGCGCGATCGACAACAGGTGCGAGTTGCGCAGGCCGTGGGCGCGAATCCGCTCCTTGAGCGGCGCACTCAGGCGCGAGGCAAAGGTGCTGCCGCTCAGGAACAGGTCGGCGTTGAACATCGGAAAGGCGCCACGCTCGCGCGCCAGCTCGGTCGAGGCCTCGTAGGCCGAGTCACGCATCAATTCGGCGATGCGCCGCGCCTCGGCGCGCCCCTCGGCGGCGTCGTAGCGCAGGTTCAGCATGATCAGCGCGTCGCCCAGGCCGGTGAAGCCAAGCCCGACGCGGCGCTTGTTGCGCGCTTCCTCGTGCTGCTGCGGCAGCGGCCACATTGTCACATCAAGCACGTTGTCGAGCATGCGCACGGCGACCTTGGCGACCCGGACAAATGCGGCGTCGTCGAACGATGCGGTCGGCTCGAACGGCTCGCGCACAAAGCGGGTCAGGTCAAGCGAGCCCAGGCAGCAGCAGCCGTAGGAGGGGAGTGGTTGCTCTCCACAGTTGTGCGCCAGCACGCCGTTGGCGTCAAAAGCCCGAATGTGCTCAACGGAAACGTCGAACACGGGCGCCGCGCCATCGGGCTCAATGCTCTCTATCTGGGCTGTGAAGCGCTCCTGGTTCAGGGAGCGGCGGTATCGATCCAGCAGCTCCTGCAGGCGCTGCGCCTTGGCGTCATCCTCAAAGCCGATGCGCTCGGCAAACAGCGCCAGGTTGTCGCCGCTGATGACAAGCTCGTGCACCGCACGTAGCGCATATTCGCGCTGTCCGCCGCGGCCGTCCGGCAGCATGCCCAGGCCCGCAGGCTTGCGGTTGCGGTAGATGGTCGATGCAATGCCAAGTCGCAACAGCATGCGCTGGGCCGTCTGCAGGGCCGGCTCGTCAGCCTGCGTGAGGCGCACACTGACGCCTTTTTCCTGCGTGCCCTGCACTGAACCATCGGCGTCGAACAGTCCGCGCAACAGACCGCGGCAGAAGTCCGAGGATGCAGCTTCCATCGCCGGGGTGATGGTCTTGTTGCCGGGCGCCGCACCCAATTCCAGGGCGAGCTTGCGCAAGGCCCCCGAGACCAGGCGGAACTCGCCGCGACCTTGTACCTGCCGTTGCCAGCCCCTGAAATCAGCGCGATGAGGCAAGGACATGGCGGCGGCTTCTGCTGCGCGCATGATGCCGCTGGCGCTATGAGTGAAGGTGGGCGCGGCGCCGCCGACGGCGCGCAACTCCGGAGCCCAGACCGACAACACAGCCTTGTCGGCGTTGAGATGGCCATCGCCCAGCAGCAGGCCGACCAGGTAGCCTTCGGATTCATTGTGCGCGCCACCCCAGCCCGCGGCTGCGCGGTGGTTGTTGAGCAGGATTTCGTCACCAGGTTGGAGCGTACCTACTGTGGCCCATTCGCTCTCCAGGCTGTAGCGCGTCTTGCGCGTGACGCGGCGCAAGGGGTGATCTGCAGTCAGGCGCAGCGCATAACCCTCGCGTGTGCGCAGGCTGAACACCGGCTTGCTGCCGGTGGCAAAGAATCCCTCCGACTCGGTGCGGTAGGCCTTGCCATCGACCACCGCAACGAAGGGACGCTCCACAAGTTCGCTCACGCGGCGCGCGCCTTCGCTGGTCATGACCCAGGTATCGCCGGTCACGCAGGGGTTGGTACTGGCGATGCTTTCGCAGTAGGACAGGTTGTTGTCGCGATTGATATGGTCGAGAAACAGCACCCCGGGTTCGGCATGGTCGTAGGTGGAACGCATGATCTGGTCCCACAGCTCGCGCGCCCTCAGCCGGCGATAGACCCAGAGGCCCGGGCCGTCGGAACCGGATTGCTGATAGGCCCCGGCGGCCTTTTGCGCCGCCCCGGGCTCGGCGCGATGCAACAACTCGACCTCGCTGTCGGACTGCACGGCCTGCATGAAAGTGTCGGTGACGCCAACTGAGACGTTGAAGTTCTTCAGGTCGCCGCTGTCCTTGGCGTGAATGAATTCCTCAATGTCGGGGTGATCGCAGCGCAACACGCCCATCTGGGCGCCGCGGCGCGCACCAGCGCTCTCGACCGTCTCGCAGGACTGGTCAAACACCCGCATGTAACTCACCGGACCAGAGGCATTGGTCCGCGTCGACCCGACCCAGGCGCCACGCGGCCGGATGCGCGAAAAATCGTAGCCGACGCCGCCGCCGCGGCGCATCGTCTCGGCCGCCTCGGTCAGCGCAACGTAGATGCCGGGGTGACCCTCGTCGGGGTGCGAGATCGAGTCGCCCACCGGCTGCACAAAGCAATTGATCAGGGTGGCGCTGAGCTCGGTACCGGCGGCCGATTGGATGCGTCCCGCCGGAATGAAACCGCCGGCCAGGGCCTGGGCAAAACGTTCCTCCCAATGCCTGCGCTGCTCCGGCGCCTCGGCCTGGGCCAAGGCGCGCGCGACGCGGGCCTGCGCCGCTTCGATCGTGCGCTCCTCGCCCTTGGCATATTTCTCGAGCAGAACCTCCTGGCTGATGGTCTGGGCCGGCAGGTTCTGGATGGTGCGCGGGCTGGCGATCTTCTCGGTGATTGTCATGTCGATTTCTCGGAGTCTCGGGGGCATCTTAGCGCTTCGCGATGCCAAAAACTCCGGATCTTCAGCGCAAGTTTCCGGTATGTCCGAGCGAGTACCTGCCGGGCTGCGGCCAGACCGCGAGACCATGCGGTTCGCGTCCGACCTTGATCTTCTCGACATCGCCCGAAACGACGTCGATCCGGTACACCATGTCGTCGTAACGGCCGGACAGCCAGAGGTATTTGCCATCGGCGCTGACATTGCCCATGTCCGGGCTGCCGCCACCGGGGATCGACCAGTTCTTGACGACCGTTCGCGTTGCGAAATCAAGCACCGAAACGCTGCCCTTGCCGGCCGAGGCGCCGCGGATCACATTGCTGCCCCGATTCGCGACGTAGAGGGTTTTTCCATCTCGGCTCGGTGTCAAGCCGTGCGCGCCAAGTCCGGTGTGAATGAAACCGATCTGGCGAAATTCTTCGCCGTCGATCACATGCAGGCCGTCGGCCACCATATCGGCGACGTAGAAGACCTTGCCGTCGGGCGAGATCCGGATGTCCTGCGGCATGGTGCGCGCGCTCGTGATCTCGACACCGGGCTGCTTCGGGTCCGGAATGTTGCGCGGCTTGGCGCCGGGCTTGGCGAGCAGGGCCAGCAGATCGGGGCGATCAAAGTAGCGGCTGACCTTGATCGTGCCAAGGATCTTGCGATTCACCAGGTCGATCTTGGTCAGCGAGCCGTTGAACTCGCAGGTGAACACGGCGAAACTGCCGTCGATCGAAAAGTCCGCGTGGTTGATGCCGGCGCACAGCGGCGTGGCAATCGTGTACTGCATTTTCATGCTCTGCGGATCCCGGAAATCGAGCCGCTGGTAGGCCTCGGCGACGATGATGGCGGACTTGCCGTCGGGCGTGAAATACATGTTGTAGGGGTCATCGACAGGAATCGACGGCCCCGGCTTGCCGGTCTTGGGGTCAATCGGCGTCAGGCTGCCATCGGTGCGCCCCTCGGCATTGTTCGCCACCCACAGGGTCTTCAGGTCCCAGGACGGCACCACATGCTGCGGGTGAATACCGACCTTGAAGGTGTCGACCACCTTCAGCGTCGCCGGATCGATCACCGATACCGTGTTGGCAGACCGGTTCGGCACATAAATCCGCTCCAGCGCGCCGGACACGGCCGGACTCATCTTGCCGGCCGCCGTTTCGCTGTACAAATTGGTCTCGTCAATGACCGGCGGCATCTGGGCCGGCGCGGCACCCGCCCAACACAGGGCGCAGAGCATTGCCGCCGTCCGGCAAATGCCGGCAACGGTCGGTGGGCCGCAACGCTTGCTCATTCATGAATCCTCAAGTGACGCCTGCTCGGCGAAAGCGCGCATGTTAGCTGGTTGCGGCGACCGCGTCATGCTTCCCGGCGCTGTGCCGGGCTACTGCACCAGGGGCGTGTCGGCGCTGTCGAGTTGCACGCCTTTGAGCACCGCCTGCCCGGCGAGCAGTTGCAGGTATTGCCGCAACGCCGTGACAAAGGCCTGCTGGCGCAGGGCCATGGCCACCGCGCCGCGCACCGACTCGAAGGCAGGCGTGTGTCCGGCCTCGCGCGCCAGGACATCGACCAGGTGCAGGCCGAAGCGGCTGTGCACCAGGCGCGACAGCACGCCGATCTCGGGGCCGGCGAAGATTTCGCGCGCCAATTCGGGAGCGCAGTCGTCGCGTGTCAGCCAGCCGAGGTCGCCGCCCTGGGCGCCCGACGGGCAGTTTGACAGTTCCGCCGCCGCCGATGCGAATCGGTCGGCTTCGCCGTCGTGGTGGCAGCGCAGATCGAGCAGCGCGGCCTCGGCGCGGCCGCGCAGCAGGCGCACGTCGACGCCCGGCGTCACCGCGAACAGGACATGGCGCACCTGAGCCCGGTCGCCGACGCGGTAGCTGGCTTGGTGCGCGGCAAAGTGCCGGCGGCAGGCGTCGTCGGACGGTTCCGGTAGCGAGAGCGTTTGCGCGAGCAGCGCTTCGATGGCCGCCGTTGCCGCCTCACTGATCGCGCCTTCGGTCGGCAACGGGTCGTCGGCCGCGAGCAGCCCGGCCTGCTGTGCCGCCTGGCGCAGCAGCTCGGTGCAGGCACGCTGGCGCAACGCCTCGGCGTCAAGTCGCTCATCAGCGCCGTGCAGGGTGACGCCGTTGACGCTGGCGATCGAAGCCTTGGCGTCGTCGCGCTGCACGGGCGCCGTGTTGGCCGGGTCGGCCACGCCGCGTGCGACAGGCGGTTCCGCAAGTTCGACAGGCTCGGCGCCGCTTGCGCAACTGCAAGCGCCGCCCGATCCACAGGTCTGGTTCATGCTGCAGTCCGTTTCAGGGACGTACCGGTGGCAGGTTCTGTCCGGCCGGCAGGTTCAGGCGGCGGGACCGCACCACCTGGTACGGGCGCACCAGGTAGATCAGCGTGCCGAAACCGCTCCAGACATGGACCAGCCGCGTGAACGGAAAGACCAGGAAGATCGTCATTCCCAGCACCATGTGCGCGCGAAACACCGGGTCGACGCCGGCCATCAACTCGGCCGCGCCGGCGCGGAAGGTGACGATGCGCTGCGCCCATTCGGCCAGCGTCAGCATCATGCTGCCGTCCAGGTGCTGCGCCGAGAACGGAATCGTCGCCAGCCCAAGCGCGAACTGCAGCCAGAGCAGGATCAGCATGACGATGTCGCTGGTCTTGCTGGTGGCGCGAATCCGCGCGTCACCGAGGCGGCGCTGCAGAAGCAGCGTGACGCCGATGAAGCCGAGCAGGCCAAACAGTCCGCCCGAGACTATCGCCAGCAGTTGCTTGGCGGGGGCGCCCATGAACGGCTCGTAAACGAAATGCGGCGTCAGCATGCCCACGCCATGACCAAAGAACAGGAACAGGATGCCGACGTGGAACAGGTTGCTGCCCCACTTGAGCTGGCCGGCGCGCAACAACTGCGAGGAATCGCTTTTCCAGGTGTACTGGTCGCGGTCGAAGCGCAACAGGCTGCCCAGCAGGAAAACCGTCAGGCAGACGTAGGGGTAGTAGCCGAATAGCAGGGTGTCGAGCCAATTCATGTTCTTGCTCCTTCGAAAGAACGGGGTTTGCGCACGATCTGGATCGGCTGCGGCTGATTCGGCCCGGCCTGTCCGCTCAAAGAGCAGCCGTCAAAGGCAAGCGGTTCGCGCCAGCTCTCGTCAAGCGGCTGTTCGGGCGCGACCTTGACGGCTTGCGCCTTCTCGCCGGCCAGCTCGATCAGCGCGCCAAGCAGGCTGGCATAGGGGCTGCCGCGCTGCTGCAAGGCGCTGAAGATGGCGTTCAGGACATGCGCCATCTCGGCCAGAAAGGCGCGCGCCTCGCGTGCCGGCTGGGTCGAGACAAATTCAAGCATCGCCGGCAGGTAGTCGGGCAGCTCACCTTTGGCGAGGTACAGGCCGGCCTTCTCGTAGGTCTGCGCCAGGTCGATCATGGCCGGGCCCCGATCCCGCGAGTCGCCGTGCACATGCTCAAACAGATGCAGCGAGGTGCTGCGGCCACGGTCAAACAGCTCGACGTAGACGGCCTCGGCGTCGAGCGCGCTGGCGCTAGCCAGGCCGTCCATCAGCGTTTCGATTTCAGCGCGCCGAACAGGACTCAGGGCGCGTTCCGAGCGCAGCGCCGCGCGCAGCTCGGGCATGTGCCGCCGCAGTTCGGCGTCGGGGTAGGCCAGCAACCGGGCCAGCACGCGCAGCGTCAGCCGCATCTCCGGAATATTGAGCAGGCTCATTTCAAACCTCCGCCTTGATCGGAATCGTGCGCTTCTTCGCGCCGCCAAACAGGCTGGTCTTGCTGCTGCCGTCGGAGCAACCGTTGCCAAAAGAGAAGCCGCAGCCGCCACGGATGTCGAAGGTGTTCTCGGCGTACTCACGGTGCGTGCTCGGAATCACGAAGCGGTCTTCGTAGTTGGCGATCGCCATCACGTGGTACATGTCCTCGACCTCGGCCTCGGTCAAGCCCACCTGCTGGAGCACTTCGAGGTTGCTGCGTCCGTCCACCTGCTTGTCGCGCTGATAGGCGCGCATCGCCAGCATGCGCTCGAGCGCGCGCTCGACCGGCGCCGTGTCGCCGGCGGTGAGCAGGTTTGCCAGGTACTTGACCGGAATGCGCAGTTGCTTGACGTCGGGAATCTGGCCGTTGCTGCCCAACTGTCCGGCATTGGCCGCCGCGCTGATGGGCGACAGCGGCGGCACGTACCAGACCATCGGCAGCGTGCGGTACTCCGGGTGCAGCGGCAGCGCGACTTTCCACTCGACGGCCATCTTGTAGACCGGGCTGATGCGCGCGGCGTCCATCCAGTTGTCTGGGATGCCGTCCATGCGCGCCTGCTCGATCACGAGCGGGTCGTTCGGGTCCAGGAAGATGTCGAGCTGCGCCTGGTACAGGTCGCGGTCCCGTTCCACGCTGGCGGCTTGCCCGATGCGGTCGGCGTCGTACAGCAGCACGCCCAGGTAGCGGATCCGACCGACGCAGGTCTCGCTGCACACGGTGGGCTGCCCGGCTTCGATGCGCGGGTAGCAGAAGATGCACTTCTCGGCCTTGCCGCTCTTCCAGTTGTAGTAGATCTTCTTGTACGGGCAGCCTGAGACGCACATGCGCCAGCCGCGGCACTTGTCCTGGTCAATCAGCACGATGCCGTCTTCCTCGCGCTTGTAGATGGAGCCGGACGGGCAGGACGCGACGCAGGCCGGGTTCAGGCAGTGCTCGCACAGGCGCGGCAGGTACATCATGAAGGTGTTTTCGAACTCGCCGACCATCGCCTTCTGCGCCGCCTCGAAGCCGTCGAAGTTCTTGTCCTTGCCGCGTTTGGCGAATTCGCCGCCGAGAAGTTCTTCCCAGTTCGGGCCCCAGACGATCTTCTCCATGCGTTCGCCGGTGATCAGGCTGCGCGGCCGCGCCGTCGGCGCCGCCTTCATCTCCGGCGCGCTCTGCAGATGGTCGAAGTCGAAGGTGAAGGGCTCGTAGTAGTCGTCGATTTGCGGCAGGTTCGGGTTCGCAAAAATCCGCATCAGCAACTTCCAGCGGCCACCCTGGCGCGGCTCGATGCTGCCGTCGGCCTTGCGAACCCAGCCGCCGTTCCACTTGTCCTGGTTCTCCCATTCCTTGGGATAACCGATGCCGGGCTTGGTCTCGACGTTGTTGAACCAGGCGTATTCCATGCCGGGGCGGCTGGTCCAGACGTTCTTGCAGGTCACGCTGCAGGTGTGGCAGCCAATGCACTTGTCCAGGTTCAACACCATGCCGATCTGCGCGCGGACTTTCATGCTGCTGCTCCTTGGCTCTGTGGCGCTGGCTCGTCGAGCCAGTCGACCTTGGCCATCTTGCGCACGACGACGAACTCGTCGCGATTGGTGCCGATGGTTCCGTAGTAATTGAAGCCGTAGCTCAGTTGCGCGTAGCCGCCGATCATGTGCGTGGGTTTCAGCACGATGCGGGTCACCGAGTTGTGGATGCCGCCGCGCGCGCCGGTGATTTCGGAGCCCGGCGTGTTGATGATTTTTTCCTGCGCGTGGTACATCAGCACCAAGCCGGGGTTGACGCGCTGGCTGACCACGGCGCGCGCCGCAATGGCGCCGTTGATGTTGAACAGCTCGACCCAGTCGTTGTCGACGATGCCGGCTGCTCGGGCATCGTCCTCGCTCAACCAGATCACCGGGCCACCGCGGTTCAGCGTCAACATCATCAGGTTGTCGCTGAAGGTCGAGTGGATGCCCCACTTCTGGTGCGGCGTGATGAAGTTCAGCAGGATTTCAGTGTTGCCGTTGCCCTTGATGCCATGGATGCCGGCGGTGGTCTTCAGGTCCACCGGCGGACGGTAGCTCGACAGACCTTCGCCAAAGGCGATCATCCAGGGGTGGTCCTGGTAGAACTGCTGGCGCCCGCTCAGGGTGCGCCAGGGAATCAGCTCGTGCACGTTGGTGTAGCCGGCGTTGTAACTGACGGTTTCACTCTCGATACCGCTCCAGGTCGGCGAGCTGATGATCTTGCGCGGCTGCGCCTGGATATCGCGAAAGCGGATTTTCTCGTCCGCGCGATGCAGCGCCAGATGGCTGTGCTCGCGTCCGGTGATCTTCGACAGTGCTGCCCAAGCTTTCATGGCGACATGGCCATTCGTCTCGGGCGCCAGTTGCAGGACCACTTCGCAGGCGTCGATGTCGGTCTCGATCCTTGGCATGCCCTTGGTCGGGCCGTCCTCGCGCACCAGGCCATTGATTTCGCCGAGTTGCCTGACCTCGGTCTGCGTGTTCCAGGCGATGCCCTTGCCGCCATTGCCGACCTTGCCCAGCAGCGGGCCAAGGGCCGTGAAGCGCTTAAAGACGTTGGGAAAGTCGCGCTCGACCAGCGTGATCTGCGGCGCCGTCTTGCCCGGAATCAGATCGCATTCGCCGCGCTTCCAGTCGCGCACCTCGAACGGCTGTCCCAGCTCGCCCGGCGTGTCGTGCATCAGCGGCGTGAGGACGACGTCCTTTTCGACGCCGAGGTGGCCGACGCAGACCTCGCTGTACTTGCTTGCGAAGCCCTTGTAGATGTCCCAGTCGCTCCTGCTCTGCCAGGCCGGGTCCACTGCGGTTGACAGCGGATGGATGAAGGGGTGCATGTCGCTGGTGTTGAGGTCGTTCTTTTCGTACCAGGTGGCGGTCGGCAGCACGATGTCGGAGTACAGGCAGGTGGTGCTCATGCGAAAGTCAATCGTCACCAGCAGGTCGAGCTTGCCCTCGGGCGCCTTGTCGTGCCAGACCACTTCCTGAGGCTTGGTGTTGTGGCCGGCGCCGGGCCGCCCCAAGCCGGCCACGCCCCCAGTGGGGGAGGCGCGCAGCGCTTCGGGGGCGTCCATCTCATTGCCGAGATCCTTGCCCTGCACGCCGTGGCTCGTGCCCAGCAGGTGCTTCAAAAAATACTCATGACCCTTGCCGCTCGAACCCAGCAGGTTGGAGCGCCAGACGAACAGGTTGCGCGGCCAGTTGTTCGGGTGATCGGGGTCGGAGCAGCTCATCTTGAGCGTGCCGTCCTTCAAGCCCTTGACGACGTAGTCCCTGGGCTCGAGTCCCGCGGCCTGCGCGTCGCGCACTACCTGCAGCGGATTGGTCTGCAGTTGCGGCGCCGACGGCAACCAGCCCATGCGCTCGGCGCGCACGTTGAAGTCGATCATGCTGCCGCCGTAGAGCGCCTTGTCGGCAAGCGGCGACAGCACCTCCTCCATGCCGAGCTTCTCATAGCGCCACTGGTCGGTGTGGGCGTAGAAGAAGCTGGTGCTGTTCTGCTGGCGCGGTGGCCGTATCCAGTCGAGCGCAAACGCCAGCGGCAGCCAGCCGGTTTGCGGCCGCAGCTTTTCCTGGCCGACGTAATGGGCCCAGCCGCCGCCGCTTTTTCCCACACAGCCGCACAGCATCAGCAGGTTGATGACGCCGCGGTAGTTCATGTCGGCGTGGTACCAGTGGTTCATCGCCGCGCCGATGATGACCATCGACCTGCCGTGCGTCTTGTGCGCGTTCTCGGCAAACTCACGCGCGACGCTGATGACTTGGTCGCGCGGCACGCCGGTGATGGCCTCCTGCCAGGCCGGGGTGTAGGGCGCGTCGTCGTCGTAGCTGGATTTGGAGGCGCCGGTGGCGCGGGCTCCACTACCAAGACCGCGGTCGATGCCGTACTGGGCGACTTGCAGGTCGAACACGGTGGCCACCAGCGCGTGGCGCTCGTCGCCCGCCTTGCCCAAGCGCAGGCGCACCGCAGGCACCTTGGCGCGGTTGATGGCACCCTGCCCGACGTTGGCCGTGAAGTGTGGTGTCGTGATTCCGCCGAAGTACGGGAACGCCACATCGACGATGTCGTGCTGCTGCGGCCCGTCTTCGAGCACCGAAAGCTTGAGCTTGACCGCGCCGTCGTGGCGCGCCTCCTTCGCTTCGAGATTCCATTTGCCGACGTCAGCCCGGCCCTCGGCGCCCCAGCGGAAACCGATCGAGCCGTTCGGCAGCACGGCCTTGCCCTGGCTGTCGAACGCCACCGTTTTCCATTCCGGGTTGTTGGCCGCGCCAAGCTTGCCGTTGAAATCGCTGGCGCGCAGGTAGCGGTCGGGCACCAGCGTCGTGCTGCCGTCGGGTAGCCGATGTTCCTTCAGCAGCACCAGCAGCGGCAGGTCGGTGTAGCGGCGCGCGTAGTCGTCGAAATAGACGCTGCGTGCCTTGCCGCCATCGGGGAAATAGAACTCCTTGAGCACCACGTGACCCATCGCCATCGCCAGCGCGGCGTCGGTGCCCTGCTTCGGATGCAGCCAGAGGTCACACAGCTTGGCCACCTCGCTGTAGTCGGGCGTCACCGCGACCGTTTTCGCGCCCTTGTAGCGCACCTCGGTGAAGAAGTGCGCGTCGGGCGTGCGCGTCTGCGGCACATTGCTGCCCCAGGCGATGATGTAGCTCGAGTTGAACCAGTCGGCCGACTCGGGCACGTCGGTCTGTTCGCCCCAGACCTGCGGGCTGGCTGGCGGCAGGTCGCAGTACCAGTCGTAAAAGCTCATGCAGACGCCGCCGATCAGGCTCAGGTAGCGCGAGCCGGCGGCGTAGCTGACCATCGACATCGCCGGAATCGGCGAGAAGCCGATGACCCGGTCCGGCCCGTATTCCTTGGCGGTGTAGACATTCGCCGCGGCGACGATCTCGTTCACCTCGTCCCAGCTCGAACGGACAAAGCCGCCGAGACCGCGCACCTGCTGGTAGTCACGCCGCTTGGCGTCGTCCTGCACGATCGAGGCCCAGGCCTGCACCGGTTCGTGCGCCAGCCGCGCCTCGCGCCAGGCTTTCAGCAGGCGGCCACGCACCAGCGGGTACTTGACGCGGTTCGCGCTGTACAGGTACCAGCTGTAACTGGCGCCACGGGCGCAGCCGCGCGGCTCGTGGTTCGGCATGTCCCAGCGGGTGCGCGGGTAGTCGGTCTGCTGCGTTTCCCAGGTCACGATGCCGCCCTTGACGTAAATTTTCCAGGAGCAGGAGCCGGTGCAGTTCACGCCATGGGTCGAGCGAACCACTTTGTCGTGCGCCCAACGGTCGCGGTAGGCGTCTTCCCAGGTGCGGTCTTCCCCGTTGGTAACGCCGAAGCCGTCGGAGAAACTTTCCTTCGGGTTCGAGAAGTAACTCAGTCGATCAAGAAAGTGACTCATGCTTTTCTCCGTCAGATATCCGGAATGGGAGCTGAAGCGCCGGCAGACGCGGCGCGATATCTGCGCTACGCAATGAACTACCCCGCTGCAAGTAACGGGGTATCAACCCCAAAAACCAACTGCAAATATTAACTCTCTCCATAACGTTTCTCGAAAGATTTGATGTGCCGCGTTTACCAAAACAAGTGAATATTCATGCGGGTTGCCGGGCTTTTTCTGGGCCGACTAACTATCGTGCGTGCTCATAGGCGAAATTTAAGATATTCAGCAGTTTTATCCTTTGACCTGGATCAAACATTTTCCTATCCGTAAGCGTCCCCTGCGGTCGAAAGCCCGTCCTTCCGACAACGGCGCAGGAGTCTGAATGTACGGGCCGACCCCTGCTTCCCGCAGCCCGGAAACCCGTCGTTCGCTCAGCGTGCGCTCGAAGCAAGCCTGATAAAGCGCCTCGCCCCAGCGGCTCCACCAGACTACTAAGGAGAAAATATGGCCAAGGAGACACTCACCATACCCAGATTCAATATGGTGACGACTATCCATCCCCAGAAAAGAAAGCCGGCCCCATTATCAGCAGGCTGTATTGCACCGTCATTTATTGCCAAAGTGGTTTTTTCCATAATTACACCTCCTGTTATATTCCTGCTATATCATTCGACCGGAATCAAGTCCCAACCTGCCCTTAGCCGAATTGGATAGACCAGTTACCAATTATTCCAAAAGCGCCCACCGTAAAGAGCAGCACGACCAGAACGAAGATAACTCCCGGTATAAGGGCCGTAGGCGTATAGACGAACTCCCGTGTTGGCGCCACCTGGAGCACTGCCAGGTCATTGGCTACTTCAGAAGCAACCGTTAGCTTCCTGCCTGCGAACAGGGTCATCCCAATGACCACGAAGAAAAGGATACCTGCGATCAAAGTTAGTGTTCCCCCGATGCCCACAGCCACGTTCATCAGGGATTGCCAGGATTCTGGAGCCAGACCGCCAAAACTTATGTCCGCGGTGCGCCGGGGTACACCGGCATACCCGGCCAGAGTACCAGCCCAGGCAAAGACAAGTAACGCAACGGTCAGCAGATAAGGCTGTATGCGAGCAATGCGCGACCCCCAGATATCACGCTTCATACAGATACTGACTCCATAATAACTAATCCCCATGTAAATCAGGCTGGCGGCGCCAACAACCATCGGATGAATATAGGCCGGTACGGCAAACGTGCCGTGAAGCAGAGAGGCCGTCTGCTCCTGCAGCAGGACGGCGGTCAGACCCCCGGCAATGCCAAAAGTGATCATGCCCATGATCAAGGAGGCAAATGCCGGATTCTTCCAGGGCAGATGCCTTATCCAGCCGAAAACACTGTGCCCGGCTGACCTCATGTGCGCTTCCATCATACCCATGATAATGAACATATGAAGGATGGAGGGTATCCATACCAGCAAGGAAAGCGCCGAGCCGATGATCTTGATGCCTTGCGGAAGGGAAGGATCCGCCATTAGGTGGTACACGAATGTGGGCGGGACCACCGCCGGGTACATCAGGAACAATCCTTTCGCCACCGTTTTGCGGAATACCGATTTGGCGCCGGTGGTCAGCTCGACGAGTACATAGGCAGCGGCAATCATCGCCATCGCCGGAATGTAGTGAATTACGTGAAACAACACCATGTACGTCAGCCTGAAGTTCAAGGCGAATTCCCCGGCATCCGTGCTGATCCAGCCTATGGACCAGAGGAAGGCTGGGATATACAAGAAAAATGCGGTGAGTACCACGGAAAATATCAACGGGACCGCGCAGATGGCGGCAAAAGTGCTGATATGTATTTCAGTGAACATTCTCTTCCACGCCGCCACCGAAGCCTTTCTCTCCACCCAGGTGATGACGGTTGCCAGGAAATCCAGAGTAATGAGGAAGGCTCCGGCAGCGACGAACAGATAGCCCAGATAAATCAGCGGAGCTGCCGGGAACGATTTAGCCAAAGGAGGGAAAGCGGTATACAACACATCAGCGCCGGAAAAAACCCCAACCATGTTGATAACCAGCCCGGCAGTGGTAAAAGCGAAAGCCAGCCAGCCCAGCTTGAGGCTCCACAACCGTCCGCCGTACCGTAAAGCGGTAGCCCCGGCGATCAGCAAGGAAGCTTGAATAAAAGCGAACCAGTAAACAAAGCCAAGAATGGCGTGTCCGGTCAACATCCGATAATACAAATCTCCCCTGGCAAGGCCGAACGCCGGTGTTTTGATCACCACCAGAACGGCAGCCAGGGCAAAGGCGCCCGCCAGGGCTAGCACCGCGGCGATGCCGTAGGCGGCCATTAACTTCTGGTCATCGGGATGGCTGTTTCTTATTTCCTGTACTAGAGACATAGGATGCTCCGCTCGTTTGCCACGATCTTCCTTCTCATCATCGGGGTTGAGTGTTGACTGTCTTTACTTCGCGTGTCCGTGCGCACCCTGTCAATGGCCCTTCGTCACGGTCTTCTCGTGCTGCTCTTTGCTCATCTTGTCATCTTCTCGTGCTGCTCTTCGCTCATCTTGTTGTCATGAGGCTCTGCGCCTTCAGCCTTCTCGACGATGATGGAAAAATACATGAAGTCATGCCCGATGCCGCAGTACTCATTGCAGACGACAAGGTAGGCGCCTGGCTTCGTCGGTTTGAGTTTGAGAGCTGTCACCATCTTGGGCATAACCACGGCGTTGTAGCTGGTATCGCCCATCTGAACGGAAAAGGCATGAACCACATCCGTGGATAACATCTGCAGGTCATACTGCTCTCCGGCCGTCAGCCGTATGGTGTTGGGCCTGAAGGTGTACTGTTGCGCCACAACGTAGATTGGCTTCCCGCGTTCAGCGCGCACAGAGCCATCCGGCAACTGATGCTCCTCGATGAAGCGCGCGGTCTTCTCTTCGAATTCAGAGGCCACAAGCATTGCTCCGGCGCCATGAGCCCCATGGCCACCTTCCTTGGGAAACAGCACTCCGTAAACCGCCCACATGGGTATGATCAGCAACACCGAGAAGGCAATGACAAAAGCAGCTACGAGGTAGGAATTTGAGCTTTTCATTATTACTTCCCGATTACCAACGAGGCTCAGCTGCTGGGCTAGCGAGGGATGCAAACTGGAATTGTCTTTTTCGACAAGGAGTTCCGGAATACCCAAGAACAAGGTGCAATTTCAACGCGGCATGAGTTTGGCTGAATTCATGGCGCGGTTCGGGACGCAAGCGCAATGCGCGGCGGCGCTGTTTGCCTGGCTTCAGTCGGTCGAGAAAATGGCTCATGGTCAGTCATCCTATTCAGCAGGGCTTCTCGGCCCCATTGCGCCAGTAGTACCAGTAGTTCAAGGCCAGACCCGCGGCATACAGCGCAGCGAAGAACCACAGCGCGGCGTTCGGGCTGCCGGTGAGGGCGATCGAACGGCCGAAGATGATGGGGACAAAGAAGCCGAGCAGCAGCACGGCCATCGCCGCGGTGAAGCCGAGCACCGGCGAGGCTTGCTTGGGCTCGAAGATCATCACGATCTGCTTGAACACGCTGGCGTTGCCGATGCCCGCGCCCAGGAAAATGCCCAGCAGCACGATGAAGAAGACCGTGAAATCGGCGCTCGACGCTGGCGCGGTCTGGAAGGTCAGTGCTCCGGCTGAGCCGATCATGATGGCGAACACCAGCATCGACATGTTGCTGCCGCCGAACTTGTCCGACAGGATGCCGCCGACCGGGCGGATCAGCGCCCCCACCAGCGGGCCGATCCAGGCCCACGCCAGCGGGTCCGGAGCATCCGGCAGCTTGCCGAACACCTCGCGGATCAGCAGTGGCGTCGATGCGGTGAAGCCGGAGAAGGTGCCGAAAGTCAGCGTGTACAGGATGGTCTGCAGCCAGGTGTGCTTCAACCTGACGATCTGCATCTGCTCGGCGAACGAGCCCCGCATGGGGTGGTTCTTCATGCCGAACAGCACCAGCAGGCTGATGACCAGCGTCGGAATCAGCCACACCAGCGCAGCGTTCTGCGGGTAGAGCATGGCCTGGCGGAGCAGCTCCTTGGTGTTCGGGTTGATGACCTTGAACAGCATCGGATCGCCGGCGTAGGCGCCGAACAGGCCGGCGGCGATCACCGCCGGCACGATGAACTGCGCGGCGCTGGCGCCCAGGTTGCCGAAGCCGACGTTGACGCCAAGTGCCGTGCCGGCCATGCGCTTGGGAAACCACAGCGCGATGTTGGCCGACGAGCTGGAGATCTGCCCGCCGGCGCAAAAGCCGGCGACTCCGGCCCAGAACAGCAGCAAGCTGAACGGCGTGGCTGGGTCCTGCACCACATGGGCGATGCCGAAGATGGGGATCAGCAGCGAGACGGTGAAGATGAAGGTGGTCCACATGCCGCCGATCTTCAAGACCAGGAAGGTGTGCGGAAAGCGCGCGATGGCGCCCATCAGCAGTGCCATCGCCGGCAGCCAGAAGCGCTGGTCCACCGTCAGTTGGAAGCCCAGCCCCGGCAGCCGCACGACGAGCGCGCTCCAGGTGAACCAGACGGCAAAAGCCAGGTGCAGCGAGAGCAGCGAGATGACCAGCGTGCGGATGGCAAAACCGCGGTTGACGGCCCAGAAGGCCGGGTCTTCGCTGCGCCATTCGGCGACCTGGAAGAAGCTGCCGCCGCGCGCGGTCGAGGCTGTGGCCGGCGCTGATTTCATTTGTGACATCAGGGTTCTCCTGGGGAGTTTGCGGTTTGGTTCAGGCGGCGGTTGCGGCGGCCTTCGCGCCGTTGCCGTTGACGCGCGTTCCCGGCACGATTTCGGTCCAGTACATCCAGATCAGCGACACCAGCGTGATGCCCCACATCAGTATGAATATCGAGCTGTTCACCCCGGTCAGGTCCACCAACGCGCCGAACATGATCGGCAGCAGGAAGCCGCCGAGCCCGCCGACCATGCCGACCACCCCGGAGACGGTGCCGAGGGTGGGGCCGGTGAACTCGTCCGAGATGTACTTGAACACCGAGGCCTTGCCAACCGCCCAGGCCACGCCCATCGCGAACATCAGCACGGTGAACATCCCGACGTTCAGGCCGATGTTGAACGTCAGTTCGCCGCCGACGGTCTTGATCGTCAACTCGGTGTGCGGAACCGACAGGAAGAACAGGCAGACCCATGAGAACAGCATCACCCACCAGGTCACCGGGTGCGCGCCCCATGTGTCGCTCATCCAGCCGCCGATGGCGCGCAGCACCCCGCCCGGCAGCGAGAACGCGGCCGCCAGCAGCGCCGCGATCTTGAGGTCGAAACCGTACTCGGTGATGTAGTACTTGGTCATCCACAGCGACAGCGCGACGTAGCCGCCGAATACGATCGAGTAGTACTGGCAGTACTTCCAGACCCGCGGATCCTTCAGCACCGCCAGTTGTTCGCGGATGGTTACCGACTTGGCCCCGCCCGCATGGCCGGGGTCGGTGTAGGTGAACATCCAGAACAGGATCGCCATCACCAGCATCGCCACCGCGTAGACCTGCGGCACCATCGTCCAGCCCCAGGCGACGACGATTACCGGCGCGACGAATTTCGTGACCGCCGCGCCGACGTTGCCGACCCCGAAGATGCCCATCGCCAGCCCCTGGCGCTCGCGCTCGAACCAGTGGGCGCAGTAGGTAATGCCGACCGCGAACGAGCCGCCGGCGCAGCCGACGAACAGGCTCAGCACCAGGAAGTGCCAGTACTCGGTGGCATACGACAGCAGCCAGATCGGCACAACGACCGACAGCATCAGCACGAAAAACACGATGCGGCCACCATAGCGGTCGGTCAGCATGCCCAGCGGCACGCGGATCAGCGAGCCGGTCAGCACCGGCATCGCCACCAGCAGGCCGAACTGGGTTTCGTTCAGCCCCAGCATTTTCTTGATCGGGATGCCGATCACGCCGAACATCATCCAGACCATGAAACATACGGTGAAGGCCAGCGTGCTGACAATCAGCACCGACAGTGCCTTGTGTGAGTGGGAGCGGGGATCTTTTGCGGTCATGGCCTGCATCCTCACGGAGGTCGCAGGCGCACGCCTTGATATGGATCAAGGACGGTGCATCTTCCCTGTCGCCAAGGTTGTTGCCGTTTTCAGGCCGGCCTGAGCCCGTGCCGGAGCGACCGCGCGCCGGGTTCGACGCGGCCGATTACGGTCAGTTCGAGCTAGGTTGCGGCGTACCGCGCGTGCACCAGCGTCAGCGCGCGCTCATAGGCCGGGCCGACATCGGCGCTGCTGGCCACGGTCATGGCGAGGTCAACCAGCAGCCCGTCGTGCAGGCCATAGAACAGGCCATGCACAACCACCTCCTGAGCGCGCTCCCAGGCGTCCTGCACGATGGTGGTCTGGCAGACGTTGCGCGCCTGCTCGACCACATTGAGCTCGCACAGGGCATTGACCCGTTGCGAGGCGGGCAGTCCATCGAGCCAGGCTTGATGGTGATTGCGCACATCCTGCACATGCCGGATCCAGTTGTCGGCAAGGCCAACGCGCAGATCCTGCAGGGCGGCCGCCACGCCGCCGCAATTGGAATGGCCGACCACGATGATGTGTTTCACTTTCAGCACGTCGGTGGCGAACTGCATCACCGACAGGCAATTCAGGTCCGAATGAACCACCACGTTGGCGACGTTGCGATGGACAAAAAGCTCGCCCGGCGCCAGGTCGACCAGCTCGTTGGCCGGTACCCGGCTGTCGGCGCAGCCAATCCACAGGTATTGCGGCGCCTGTTGCTGCAACAGCGCGCTGAAAAAACCCGGCCGTTGCGCGACCATGCGCTGCGCCCAGCGGCGGTTGCTGTCCAGCAATTCTTCGAGCGCCATCGTCATCACCTGTTCGTTGGAGAAATGACACCGAGTTTACCGAGGATGGTGGGCCGCCCGGCCAATCGCCCGGTCGTTCCAGCCGGCTTGCCCCTGCCCCTTGTCGCGTGGGCAAATGCGCGCACTGGTTGGCCTCGGGACGGCCGGGGACCCGATCCTACAATCGGCGAGACTTGAGCTCGGCCCCGAACGGAATCGAGTCTGTTGCCCGCTTACCTGATCAGAAAACGTCACAAATGGATACCACCCAGTTTCTTTCGGCCCTGCTCGCGATCATCGTGATCGACCTGGTGCTGGCTGGCGATAACGCCATTGTCATCGCCTTGGCGGCGCGTTCCTTGCCGGCGCACCTGCAACGGCGGGCCATCATCTGGGGCGCGGGCGGCGCCATCGTGGTGCGCAGCCTGATGACCGTGATCGTGGTGTGGCTGCTGAAAATTCCCGGGCTGCTGCTGGTGGGTGGCGCCCTGTTGGTGTGGATCGGCTACCGCCTGTTAATGCCCGATGAGCGCGCGGAGGGCGAGCACAGCGGCTCTGCCGCCACGACCTTTTGGGGTGCCATGCGCACCATCGTGATTGCCGACGCCGTGATGGGCCTGGACAACGTGCTGGCGGTGGCCGGCGCCGCCCAGGGCAGCTACCTGCTGGTGGTGCTCGGGCTGCTCATCAGCATTCCCATCGTGATCTGGGGCAGCACCCTGATTCTCAAATTGGTCGAGCGCTATCCTTCGGTGGTCTATATCGGCGCCGCCGCGCTGTTGCTGACGGCCGTCAAGATGATGGTTCACGAGCCCCTGGTCGCGCAATGGTTGCAGGCGCGGCCCGTATACGCTGGCCTGGCCTACCTGCTGATCCCGTTGGTGCTGTGGCTTGGATTCGCGAAGAATCATCGCTACCTGGAGTCTCGCATTGACGCCCGACTGGCCAGACTGGAGGGGCGGCGACCGCAGGGCACGAGCTCTGCAGTCAGTGCGACCGAGGCGCAGAATGGAACGACTCCGCCTGCCCCCGCGATGTTGAAGGTTCTGGTGCCCATTGACGGCACCGACAACGGCCTGCACGCTGCGCGCCACGCGATCAAGGAATATCAGGGCCACCACGATCTTGAAATCCACCTGCTTAACGTGCGGCCCTTTCTGTCGCAGCAGGTGGCACGTTTCATCAGTGGCGAAGGGCGCAAGGACTGGCACCGGGACCAAGCCATGAGGGCGATGCGTCGCGCGAGCGCGCGGCTCGTGAAGGCAGGCGTGCCATTCCATACCCATTGGGCGGTCGGTGACCGGGCGGTTGAAATCTGCCGTGTCGCCGAAAGTCTGGCGGTGCATCACATTGTCATGGGGACAGCGCGCAAGAACTCGATGACCCGGATGCTGGAGGACTCTGTCACCGAAGGTGTCCTCGCTGCGACCTCGGTTCCGGTGGAGGTCGTTACCGGCGCTGCGGTCTCACCTTGGGAGCGTTGGGGTCTGCTCGCTGCTTTGGTGGGCGCGGGGGTGGCGGTGGCGCTGTTGCTGTTCGGTTGAACCGGGCGAGTCGCGGCCTCTGCGCCGCCGGCGCGCTAGCGCAGCACCAGCACCGGGGTGTGCGAGTGCGTCAGCACATGCAGTGTTTCGCTGCCCAGCAACAGACGCATGATGCCCTTGCGGCCATGCGAGGCCATCACGATCAGCTCACACTTGTGCTTCTTTGCCGCTGCGATCACGGCCTCGGCCACCAGATCGGATTTTGCGACCACACCCTTGGCCTTGACGCCCTGTCTGCCGGCCTGAGCCACCACCTTGTCGACTTCCTCCTGCGCATCGGCCACCCACTGCGCTTCAATCTTTCCGGAATCGGTCGGACTCAGGACCAGGGCGCCCTCGAAGTAGGCCTGCGGGTAATGCGGCACCACCTTGAAAGCGATCAATTCAGCCTTG
>JBCKPE010000007.1:0-39533 GCA_038901875.1 Burkholderiaceae bacterium | reverse complement strand
CACACCCCGATGATGGCCCAGTACCTGGCCATCAAGGCCGAGTACCCGGACACCCTGCTGTTCTACCGCATGGGCGACTTCTACGAGTTGTTCTATGCCGACGCCGAGCGGGCCGCCGATTTGCTTGGCATCACGTTGACGCGCCGTGGTCACTCCGCCGGCCAGCCGGTGGTCATGGCCGGCGTCCCGTTTCATTCGGTCGAGGTCTATCTGGCACGGCTGATCCGCCTGGGGCTTTCGGTGGCGATCTGCGAGCAGGTCGGCGAGGTCTCGGGCAAGGGCCCGGTCGAACGCAAGGTGCTGCGGGTCATCACGCCGGGGACCCTGACCGATTCCGAATTGCTCGGCGAAAAGGCCGAGGCGGTCCTGCTGGCGGTGCATCAGGGCCCACGCAACCGCTGCGGGCTGGCCTGGCTGAGCCTGAGCCGCGGCGAGATTCATCTGGCCGAATGCAGCGCCGATGATCTTGCTTCCTGGCTGGATCGGATCGGCGCCAACGAGCTTCTGTACGCGAGCGATGTGACCCCTGCCTTTGCCGAGCGGCTGAAGGCCGCAGTCAGCGCCGGCACAACCCTCGGCAGCCGTCCTGACTGGCAGTTCGACGCCGCGCTGGGGCAGAACAAGTTGTTGCAGCAACTCGGCGTTGCCAGCCTGGCAGCGTGGAACGCCGAGGCTCTGGACTTGGCCCATGCGGCCGCGGCGGCGCTGCTGGCCTATGCCGAGCACACCCAGGGGCAGACCCTGGCGCACGCCAACACCCTGCTGGTCGAACGCGCCGGCGAACTGATGGATCTGCCGCCATCGACCAGGCGCAATCTGGAATTGGTTCAGACCTTGCGCGGCGAGGACGCGCCGACGCTGTTTTCGCTACTCGACAGTTGCCTGACCGGCATGGGCAGCCGGCGCCTCAAGACCTGGCTGCTGGCACCGGAGCGGTCCCGGAACACTGCGCTGCTGCGGCTCGACGCCATTACTGCGCTGCGCCGTACCGACGACCGCGCAACGTCGAAATCAAGCGACTGGCGCGAACTGCGCTCCATCCTCAAGGGTTGCAGCGATGTGGAACGGATCACGGCACGGACCGCGCTGCGCCAGGTGAAACCACGTGAATTGCTGGCCTTGCGGCTGACCCTGCAGCGCATCGCGCCATTGGCCGGCGCCCTGCCCGAAGATGCCACCCTGCTGCAGGGCATTGCGCGGGATCTGCAAGCGCCGCCGGACTGCTGCGCGCTGCTGCAACGCGCCATCGCTGAAGAGCCCGCCACCTTGTTACGTGACGGCGGCGTGATCGCCGGCGGATTTGATGCCGAGCTCGACGAGCTGCGCGGCATTCAGGAGCACGGCGACAGTTTCCTGCTTGAATTGGAACAGCGCGAGAGGGTGCGAACCGGCATTGCCAATCTGCGCGTTCAGTACAACCGGGTTCATGGCTACTACATCGAAGTAACCCAGAGTCAACTGGACCGGGTGCCGGCCGACTACCGGCGCCGCCAGACGCTGAAGAATGCCGAACGCTTCATCACGCCCGAACTGAAAGCGTTCGAGGACAAGGCCCTGTCGGCCAGGGAGCGCGCCCTGGCGCGCGAGAAATGGCTGTACGAACAGTTGCTCGACGAACTGCAGGGTTATCTCACCGCTCTGGGCGCGCTGGCCCGCGCCCTGGCCAGTCTGGACGCGCTTTGCGCCCTGACCGAGCGCTCGCTGACGCTGGGCTGGTGCGAGCCGAGTTTTGTCAAGGAACCCTGCATCGAGATCCGCGATGGCCGGCACCCGGTGGTGCAGGCCCAGTTGGCCGAAACCGGGGGCGTCGCCTTCATTGCCAACGACACCAGCCTGGGCGCCAAACAACGGATGCTGATCATCACCGGCCCCAACATGGGCGGCAAGTCCACCTACATGCGTCAGGTCGCACTGATCGTCCTGCTTGCCGCCATGGGCAGCTATGTGCCGGCCAGCAGTTGCCGGCTCGGGCCGATCGACGCCATCCTGACCCGCATCGGCGCCACCGACGACCTGGCCCGTGCTCAATCGACCTTCATGGTCGAGATGACCGAGGCGGCGCAAATCCTGCATTGCGCCAGCCCGCAAAGCCTGGTGCTGATGGACGAAATTGGCCGAGGCACCTCGACCTTCGATGGACTTGCCCTGGCCAGCGGCATTGCGGCGCACCTGCACGACCGGGTGCAGGCCTTCACGCTGTTTGCCACGCACTACTTCGAGCTGACCGAGTTTCCGGCACGCCACCACGCTGCATTGAACCTGCATGTCAGCGCCGTCGAGTCGGGTCGCGACATTGTTTTTCTGCACCGCATCGAGCCCGGGCCGGCCAGCCGCAGCTATGGCATCCAGGTGGCGCAACTTGCCGGCGTTCCGTCCGCGGTGCTGAGCCATGCCCGTCATGCCCTGGCTGCGCTGGAGCAGCAGCAAATGCTAAGCCGGGCCCAGGTCGACCTGTTCGCACCGCCACCGGTCGTCGAGGCGCCGGTGCCGAGCGCCCTAGAATCGCGCCTGGCGGCCATCCAACCCGACAGCTTGAGCCCGCGTGAAGCGCTCGACCTCCTGTACTCGCTGAAGAACGCCGCCGAATCAGAGCGGAGCCGAGCAAGCGATCCAACATGACCTACTGCGTCGCCATCAAACTTTAGGCCGGACTGGTTTTTCTGTCCGACTCGCGCACCAACGCCGGCCTGGACCAGATTTCGAGCTTTCGCAAGATGATCATCTACGAGCGGCCGGACGACCGCTTCATGGCTCTGATGTCGGCCGGAAACTTGATCCCTACTTCCGCATGTTGCACAACAGTTGAGGGCAAAAGCTCAGGCAGGTGTTTGACAGCATCGAGCAGCCGATGTGGAATGGCGGCCGCACCGCGGTGCCGCTGATGGTCGCAGCGCCGCGCAACAAGCCCCTGCGCAAGATCACGAATCCGCAGAAGAAGCTGATCTAGGCGCGGCCGGCATGGCGGAATGACGCCACCGCCTGTCGCACCAAGACATGGCCATATGCTGGCCGGCCCTGCGCCGAATCAGCCCGTCCAATCCACGGTTTCGGTCCAGGCGGTTCCCAGCACCAGCAGGCCAAAGGCGATTCGGTACCAGGCGAACGGAACAAAGCTGTGATTTGCGATGTAGCGCAGCAGCCAGCGAACGCAGACCCAGGCACTGAGAAAAGAAAAAAGCAGGCCGACGGCAAACATCGGAATGTCGGCAAGTGACAGCAGGGTCTGTTCGTTGTACAGGCTGTAGGCGCCGGCGCCGATCAGCGTGGGAATCGCGAGAAAGAACGAAAACTCCGTCGCCGCCTGGCGGCTCAGTCCAAGCAGCATGCCGCCAATGATGGTGGCCCCGCTTCGACTGGTGCCCGGAATCATCGCCAGCGTCTGCACCAGCCCGACCTTGAGCGCGTCCCATGCGCTCATGTCGTCAACCGCGTGGACACGCACGTTCGTCGCCTGGCGCCGCTCGGCCCACAGAATGATCAACCCGCCCAGAATGAAGCTGCTCGCCACCACCGAGGGCGTGAACAGATGCTCCTTGATTGCCTTGCCGAACAACAGGCCCAGCAGCACCGCGGGCACGAAAGCGATCAGCACATTGAGCGTGAAGCGCTGCGCCTGGCGTTCGCTTGGCAGGCCACGCACCGTGCGCCAGAGCCGGTCCGCATAGACGATGATGACGGCCAGGATGGCGCCGGTCTGGATGGCGATATCAAACACCTTCGACTTGTCGTCGTTCAGGCCCAGCAGCGACCCGGCAAGGATCAAGTGGCCGGTGCTGGAGATCGGCAGAAATTCGGTCAATCCCTCGACCAGCCCCATGACAGCGGCCTTTAACAGCAGCAGATAGTCCAAATCGTCTCCTGGAAGATGGCGCGGATTATCCCTGCGCGCCGTGCTCGCCAGCGCCGCAAGACGCAAGCGTCGCCACCGCCATGCGCGGCTCAAGGCGTACGTTTACTCGTAGCGCAGGGCCTCGATCGGCAGCAGGCGCGAGGCGCGCCGGGCCGGATAAAAACCAAAAAAGATGCCGACAAAGGCGGCGAATCCCGCGGCGAGCAGAATCGACGCCGCGGTCATGCTGACCTGCCAGCCGGCAAAGTTGCCAATGGCCCAGGTTGCCACGGCGCCCAGCACGACGCCGATCGCGCCACCAATCAGGCTCAACGTCACGGCTTCGATCAGAAACTGCGCCAGGATGTCCCGGCCACGCGCCCCGACCGCCATGCGCAGGCCGATCTCGCGCGTGCGTTCCGTCACGCTGACCAGCATGATGTTCATGATGCCGATGCCGCCGATCACCAGACTGATCCCTGCCACCGCTGCCAGCAACAGCGTCATGATGCGGCTCGAGGCCTCTTGCGCCTGCAGGATTTCAGTCAGGTTGCGGATGTTGAAGGGCTCGTCCGCACCGGGTTGCAGCTTCATGCGCTGGCGCAGCAGCTCTCGGATCTTGTCCTCGGCGTCCTTCATGCTCTGGCCTTCCTTGATCTTCACGTTGATGACGCCAACGCGCTTCAAGCGCCCGGCCGGCACCCCCAGAATGCGATTGCGCAGCGTCGACAATGGCACGATGACGATGTCATCCTGGTCCTGGCCCCATGAGTTTTGTCCTTTCTTGGCGAGCACGCCGATCACCGTCACCGGAACTTTCCTGACGCGGATCACCTGATCCAGCGGATCGGCCTCGCCAAACAGCTGCAACGCCACGGTCTGGCCGATCAATGCCACCTTGGCCGACCCTTGCAGTTCGGCGGCTTCGAAGGCACGGCCCGAGATCAGGGCCCAGTCGCGCGCCTCCAGGTAGTCGTTCGTCGTTCCCAAGATGCCGGTGCTCCAGTTGCTGTTGCCAGCAACCACCTGGGCGCCAGTCCGGTTCGACGGCGCAGCGACCTGCACCTCTGCAACGTCGCGTGCAATGGCCAGCGCGTCCTCCTCCTGCAATCCCTGCCCGGTCTGGGCGCCGAGCCGCACGCCACCGGAGGTGACCGAGCCCGGCAGCACCAGCATGATGTTCGAGCCCAGGCCCTTCATCAGCTCCTGCACCCGCTCCGTGGCGCCGCGGCCGACCGCGATCATGGTGATGACCGCGGCGACGCCGATGATGATTCCGAGCATGGTGAGGATGCTGCGCAGGGTGTTGGCGGCGAGCGCGCGCAGCGCCGAACGCAAGGCGGCGAGCGCATTCATGATATGACCCCCACGCTTGTCACTTCGTGTACTGCGCTGCCCCCCGAGGGGGCCTTCGCGCCAGCCACAGCGTCCTCTGCGCGCTGCGCCGCAGCCGCCTTCACCCTCGGCTGACGACCTTTCTGCCGCAAATCCTCCAGGACGCGTCCGTCCCGGAACACGATCCTGCGCCGGGCCCAGGCCGCGATGTCGGCTTCATGCGTGACCAGCACGACGGTGATTCCCTGTGCATTTAGGTCCTGCAACAGGCCCAGGATATCCTCCGAAGTCTGGCTGTCGAGCGCACCGGTCGGCTCGTCGGCCAGGATCAGTTGCGGGTTGTTGACCAGGGCGCGGGCAATCGCCACCCGCTGCTGCTGGCCGCCCGAAAGCTCGGACGGCGTGTGCCGGGCGCGCGCCCCTAGACCCACCTTGTGCAGCGATGCGATGCCGCGCTGGCGCCGCTCCGCCGCACGCAGGCCGGCGTAGATCATCGGCAGTTCGACGTTCTCCAGCGCGCTGGTGCGCGGCAACAGGTTGAACTGCTGGAACACGAAGCCGATGCGCCGGTTCCGGATCGAAGCGAGCTGGTCACCTTTCATGGTTTCCACCGCCTCGCCGGCCAGGCGGTATTCGCCGGTGGTCGGCTGGTCCAGACAGCCCAGAATGTTCATCAGCGTGGACTTGCCCGAACCCGAGGCACCCATGATGGCGACGAACTCCCCTTCCTCGATGTCCAGCGACACGCCACGCAATGCGTGCACCGTCTGGTCACCCATGGCGTAGACCTTGGTCAACTCGCGGGCTTCGATCAGCGCCATGCAGGAACCTAAAAGGTCAGCCGCGGGCCGCGCGTGGCAGGGCCGGAGGTGGCAGGTGCAATGGTCCCGATGATGACGCTCGCGCCTTCCACCAGCAGGGCCGCCTGCGGCGAGCCGGGCGCCACGATCAGCTCGGTGCTGGTGCCGTCCGAAATCCCCAGGCGCACGTTGTAGGCAGTTGCCTTGCCATGCTCGTCGAGCAGGAAGATGCGGCCACGGGTAGTGGTGCGGCTGGCGGCTTCGGTCAGCAGGGTGGCGTACTTGAGCTTCTGCTCCGCATTCAGCAGGTCGCCAACGCGGGCGCGCAAATCGGCCGTAATGCGGTCCCGCGCCTTGGGGCGTTCCTCGGCAGCGACGTCGCGCAGCGCCATGAAGCGATTTCGCGCATCGGCAAACATGGCGTCGACCTTGGCCTGCTGGTCAGCGCTGAGTTGCAGCTCAGCCTGCAGCCGATTCCGAAACTCCGCCAGCGGACCACCCGAGCCAGGACCACCACCCGGTGTCGAGGGGGCTGCCGAGCCCGGCGCGGCGGCCGAGGGAGCCGACGCAGCGCTGGCGCCGACACCCGCTGTTGCGGCGGATTTGCCCTCAGGCTTCGGCACCGTCCGCGCTGCGGCAGGCAGGCTTGCACTTTGGGCGGCTGCCTGCGACGCCGGTGCCTGGCCCGTGCCAGCCTGGTTGCGTGCTGCTTCCACCATCTGGGCGTACTTGGTGCGCTGCCCAGGATCCAGCATGGCGTTGATCTTTTGCCGCATTTCGGCCGACAACTTTTCGCGCTGCGTCGCGCGTTCCGCCTCGGCCAGGTCGCGCAGCGCCATGAAGCGCGGCCGCATTTCCTCGCTGATCGCATCGAGCTTGCGCCGCTGTTCGGGCTTTAGCTGCAGCTCGCTGGTCAGCCGCTCGCGCAACGCAGCAAAACCGCCGCCGGCCGGCTGCGCAAAGGCCCGCGAAAAAAACGACCCACCGCGCATTGCCGCGCCGGCGTCGCTGGTGCTGGTGGTGGAGGCCGCAGCCGACGGAGCGGAGGCCGCGCCGCGCTGGCCCTGCGCGGCGCTCGCCGCCGCGGCAGGCTCGACGCCGGGCAGACGCACCCGCAGCGCCGCGTTGGGAACCTTGAGCACGCTGTCGCGCGAGTCGGTCACGACACGCACGTTGGCGGTCATGCCCGGCAGCAGGCGGCCGTCGGAGTTGGAGAACGACACGACCGCCGTGTAGGTGATGACGTTGGCAACGTTTTGCGCGGCCTTTCGAACCTGGGCCACCTGGCCCTCGAAGGTCGAGCCCGGAAACGCGTCCACCGTGAAACTGACCCGCTGCCCGGTGCGTATCCGTCCCACGTCGCTCTCATCGATGCTGGCATCGACCTGCATGTCGCGCAGGTTCTGGGCGATCACGAACAGCTCGGGCGATTGCAGGCTGGCCGCCACCGTCTGCCCCTTCTCGATGGCGCGCTTGATGACGATGCCGTTCACCGGCGAGGTGATGCGCGTGCGCCGCAGGTCGATCCGCGCCTGCGCCAGCGTTGCCTCGCGCTGCGCCACATTGGCCTGCGCGCTCTTCACCTGGGCCGCGGTCACCGCCACCTGCGCCTCGGTGGATTTGAGCGCCTCGCCGCTGGTGTTCACCAGCGCGCGGGCCCGGTCCGCCTCGCTTTGCGCGATGAACTGCTTTTCCACCAGGCTTTGCTTGCGCTCGAAGTCGCGTTGCGCCTCGATCTGGTCGACCCGCGCCCGCGACACCTGGGCGTTGCTGGCCGCCACGTTGGCCTGCGCCGTCAGCACGGTGGCGCGCGCCGCATCGACATCGGCCTGGGCCGAGCGGACCCGGTACTCGTAGGTCTCCGGGTCGATCAGCGCGATCAACTGGCCAGCCTTCACTTCACTGTTGAAGTCGACCAGCAGTTCCTTGATCTGGCCCGAGATCTGCGTGCCCACCGAGACTTGCGTCACCGGATTCACCGCACCGCTGGCCGACACCGTGGCCTGCAGCGAGCCGCGCTCGATCTTCGCCGTGCGGTACTTGATGGCATCGCCCTTGTTCGACTGCGTCCACCACCAGGCGCCACCACCGGCGCCAGCTAGCGCGAGAACCAGCAGGCCCGCAATCCAACGTGATCTTTTCATGCGGGCTATTGTAGAAAGCGGCGGCTAGCCGCTGCCGCCGAGGTGTAACCGCAGGTTAAGGATGCTCGCTCTGCTGCTGCGTCGTTTCGCGAAGCCGTCCGGCATTTTGTCGCATCAGGCTGGCGTCGCGCGGCGCTGGCCGGCAAAGTCCTCTCCAAGCTGCAAGCCGCAGCGCGAACCGGGGACTTGACCATGACCATGACTTTGACGCCATTGATTGCGATCCACATGAGCGCAGCCATCGCCGCCACCGTGATCGGCCCGTTCGCGCTGTGGGCGCGTCTCGGGCGTCAGCAGCATCCCAGGCTGCACCGCGCCTTCGGCTACGCCTGGGTCACACTGATGGTCGTGACGGCCGCCTCCGCGATGTTCATCCGTGACTTCCGACTACCCAACCTGGCCGGCTTCACCCCCATCCACCTGCTGGTCCCGGTCACCGCGCTGGGCCTGGTCGGTGCGTTCTGGCTACTGGCGCGGGGTAACGTCAATGGGCACCGCAAGACCATGGTCGGACTCTACCTCGGCGCCTGCCTGGTCGCCGGCGCTTTCACCCTGCTGCCCGGACGCTACCTGGGTGACTTGGTGCGGGGTCAGTGGCTCGGCCTGAACGTCACTTCCAATGCAGTTGCTACCCTAGAATCGAACGCGAATCAACAACCATGAACACACCACTTTCTGCTGAACAGATTGAGCGGCTGGCTCGAAAACGGGCCGGCGCCAAACTTCGCTGGTATGCCCACGCGGGCGTTTACCTCGCGGTCAACGTGTTTCTGTTCCTGATTTCCACCGAAGGCCTCGGCCATCGCCGGTGGTCATACCTGCCGGCGCTGGGCTGGGGCCTGGGTCTCGCGCTACACGGCATCTCGGTCTGGGTGCTGGGCGCCGGCAGCGAGCTGCGCGAGCGCATGGTGCAAAAGGAACGCGCGCGACTGCAGGGTCGGCGCGACGGCCCCTGAGCCTGTGGCAGACGGTCCATGAGAATCGACTGGATCGCCAAGCTGCGGCATTTGACGCAGACGCTGGCGTTCTGTCTTGCGGTGTCGGCGCTGCAGTTTTTCTTCATGCCGGACCGGCCGTACCAGTTTCCGGCGCTCTATTCGGTCTGCATAGGCAGTTCCATCTGGGCGCTGATCGACTTCGGCCGTCACCTGTTCGCCTCCGCCGCCGAAACGGGCTGGCCGCGCGGCGCCGCGGGCCTGCTGCTGCCGATTGGCGGCATCTTCGGCGGGTACCTTGTCGGCACACTCGCGGCGGACTGGTGGTTCGGCGTCTCCTCCTGGACCGAGCAAGGCCGCGCCCAACTCCCCACGTCGATCGTCATCACGCTGCTCGCCGGCAGCGTCGCCACCTATTACTTCTACAACAAGAACAAGAGCGCCTGGCAGGAGAGCAAGATGACCGAGGCAAGGCACCAGGCCACCGGCGCGCGCCTGAAACTGCTGGAGAGTCAGCTCGAGCCGCATATGCTGTTCAACACGCTGGCCAATCTGCGCGCGCTGATCGGCACCGACCGGCTGGCCGCGCAGCAGATGCTCGATCGCCTGATCGACTACCTGCGCGCAACGCTGGCCGCCTCGCGCGCCGACACGCATTCGCTGGCAACGGAGTTCGAGCGCCTGCGCGACTACCTGGAACTGATGCAAATTCGGATGGGCCCACGCCTGCGCTACACGCTGGAACTGCCCGACGAGTTGCGCGAACGCGGCATCCCGCCGCTGTTGCTGCAACCGCTGGTGGAAAACGCCATCAAGCATGGGCTGGAACCCAGCGTCGATGGCGGCATGGTGCAAGTGCGCGCATGGCGACAGGGCAGTGAACTGCGGCTGGAAGTGACCGACACCGGTGTCGGCATGGACGCGCGGGCGGCGTCGGGCGGCTCGGGCTTCGGGCTCGCTCAGGTGCGCGAGCGACTCGCCACGCTCTGGGGCACGCAGGCGCGAATGTCGATCGCGTCCAGCCCGCCGCACGGCACGCGCATCGAGTTGACCTTGCCATGAACCGCAGCCAACCGACCGCGCTGATCGCCGAAGACGAGCCGTTGCTCGCGCGTAGCCTGCAGGCGGAACTGGCGCGCGCCTGGCCCGAACTGCGGGTGGTCGCCGTTGTCGGGGACGGCGCTGCCGCGGTGGCTTCGGCGCTCAAGCTCAGGCCGGATCTGCTGTTCCTGGACATCCGCATGCCGGGAGTGAGCGGCCTCGAAGCTGCCGCCGAACTGGCCGACCGCTGGCCCGACGGCCAGGCCTTTCCGTCGCTGGTGTTCGTCACCGCCTACGACCAATACGCGGTGCAGGCCTTCGAGCAACAGGCGGTGGACTACCTGCTCAAACCGGTGCAGAGCGAGCGGCTGCAGAAAACCGTCGGGCGCCTGCAGGCGCTGCTGGCGGCGCGCGGGACCGCGGGCAGCGGCGAGGCATCATCCCTGGAGCTTGCTGTGACGCAACTGCGGCAGTTGCTGGCGCCGGCGATAACCGCGGCGTCCGGAGCGGCTGCGCCGCTGACGGTGATTCAGGCCAGCGTCGCCGGCAGTTCCGGTCAGACGCTGCGCATGGTGCCGCTGGACGAGGTGATCTACTTCGAGGCCGCCGACAAGTATGTGCGGGTGCTGACGGCCGAGCGCGAGTACCTGATCCGCACGCCGTTGAAGGACCTGTTGCCGCAACTCGACGCGAATCAGTTCTGGCAGGTGCATCGCGGCACGCTGGTGCGGCCAACGGCAATCGAGACCGTGCAGCGCGACGAAGCCGGCAGGCTCAGCATCGGTTTGCGCCAGCGCAAGGAGCGGCTCGCCGTCAGCCGGCTCTACGCGCACCTGTTCCGCGCGATGTAGCGTGGCCCTGGCGACACGCATGGCTGCGCGGGGCAGGCTGGCGTGAACCCTGCCGCCTAAAATCCAGCGCATGAGCGCCCCCGCCGACCACAAGAACAGTCCCAAGCCGAGCAATTTCCTGCGCCAGATCATCGAAGCCGACCTGAGCCAGGGCGTTTACGCAGGTCGGCGCTTCGGCGGCTCGCCGGGTGACGCGGCGCACCACGCCAGCGGAGCGCCCGACCCGGCGCGCATCCGCACCCGCTTTCCGCCCGAGCCCAACGGCTACCTGCATGTCGGCCACGCCAAGAGCATCTGCCTGAACTTCGGCCTGGCGCTCGACTACGGCGGCGTCTGCCACATGCGCTTTGACGACACCAACCCCGAGAAGGAAGAACAGGAATTCGTCAACAGCATCCTGGACGCGGTGCGCTGGCTGGGTTTTGACTGGGACTTCGACTACGGCACGAGCACCCCCGAAGCGCAGCGGAGTCACCTCTATCACGCCAGTGACTACTTCGACTTCATGTACCGCGCGGCGGAATACCTGATCGAGGCCGGCCATGCCTATGTGGACGAGCAGAGCGCCGACGAAATGCGTGCCAATCGCGGCGACTTTGGCAAGCCGGGCGTGAACAGCCCGTTCCGGGGCCGCAGCGTGGAGGAGAACCTGCAACGCTTTCGCGCCATGCGCGACGGCTTGCTGGAAGACGGCGCCGCCGTGCTGCGCGCCAGGATCGACATGGCCAGCCCGAACATCAACATGCGCGATCCGGCGCTCTACCGGATTCGCCGCGCCACCCATCACAACACCGGCGACAAATGGTGCATCTACCCGATGTACACCTACGCGCACCCGATCGAGGACGCGCTGGAGAACATCACGCACAGCATCTGCACGCTGGAGTTCGAAGATCAGCGCCCGTTCTACGACTGGCTGCTGGACCGCCTGTGCGAAGGCGGCCTGATCGCCCAGCCGCATCCGCGCCAGTACGAGTTTGCGCGGCTCAACCTGAGCTACGTGATCACCAGCAAACGCCGGCTCAAGCAACTGGTGGACGAGGGCCATGTGTCGGGCTGGGACGACCCGCGCATGCCAACCATCGCCGGCCTGCGCCGGCGCGGCTACACGCCCGAGGCCGTCCGCCAGATGTGCGAACGTGCCGGCACCAGCAAGGCCGGCGGCTGGACCGACTACGCGAGCCTGGAGGCCGCACTGCGCGAAGACCTGGACCCGAAAGCCGCGCGCGCCATGGCCGTGCTGGAGCCGCTCAAGCTGGTCATCACGAATTGGGGCGAAGTCATGGGTGTACCGGGAGAGAACAGTCAAGCTGCGGCCGACAAGCTCGACGACTGTCAGGCGCCGATACATCCGGCGCTGCCCGAGCGCGGCCTGCGCCGGTTCAAGTTCGGCAAAGAACTATGGATCGAGCGCGGCGACTTCGAAGAGTTGCCGCCGAAGGGCTACAACCGGCTCTATCCGCCGCAGCGCGCAGCGGATGGCTCCATGACCCCCGGCAACAAGGTGCGGCTGAAGTATGGCCACATCATCGAATGCACCGGCTCCACCAAGGACAGCGCGGGCCGGATCACCGAGGTGCATGCTCTGCTGGTCCCCGACACCAAGAGCGGCACGCCCGGCGCCAGCGCGGTCAAGGTCAAAGGCGTCATCACCTGGGTCGCTGTCGCCGACGCCCTGCGCGCCGAGGTGCGACTCTACGACCGCCTGTTCACCGATCCGCAACCCGACGCCGGCGGCAAGGACTTCCTGGCCTGCCTGAACCCGAACAGCCTGAAGGTGGTGCAAGCTTATCTGGAGCCGTCACTGGCCAGCGCCAAGGCAGAGGACAGGTTCCAGTTCGAGCGGCATGGGTACTTTGTGGCGGATCGGAAAGATCACGCGGCGAGCAAACCGGTGTTCAACCAGATCACGGGGATGAAGGACAGTTGGGGCAAATGAAGTTGAGCGGCGTTCCCAGGCTCAAGCGACCCACGGTGGTCGTCATCGCAGGGCCGAACGGCGCAGGCAAATCAACGGCGGCGCCTTTTCTTCTCAAACAGGCGCTGGGAATTCTGGAATTTGTGAATGCTGATCAGATTGCGATGGGTCTCTCGGCCTACGCGCCCGAAACCGTCGCATTTACGGCCGGCCGAATCATGCTCAATCGATTGCGCGAATTGGCGGCAGCAGAAACCAGCTTTGCGTTCGAGTCCACTTTGTCGAGCCGCTCGTTCGCACTCTTTCTGACGCGTTGCAAAGCTCAGGGTTACCGAGTGGAGATTTTCTACATCGCCTTGCCGAGTGCGGAACTGGCCGTGAACCGGGTAGCGCTGCGCGTCAAGCTTGGCGGACATGACATTCCTCAAGCCGACGTGGAGCGCCGCTTCCAGCGCAGCCTGCGCAACTTGTTTGATTTGTACCTGCCTCTTGCGGATCGCTGGACCGTTCTCGATAATGCAAGTGGCCTGCTAACTCCTGTTGCCCGCGGTTTTGCGAAACGAACCCATGTGGAGGATCCTGTCAAATGGCTAAATCTCAAGCAGCTCGCGCAGTAAAAGGCTCTGCGATCACAACACATGCCACTCCGGAGGAGAAAATGAAGGCGGCACTGAAGCAGGCCTCAACTCACGCGAGAAAGCAATTGGACCTTCAGCGCATGAAGCTACCGACGCAAAACTGGACCGGCTCCCGCGTCCGCAACCCTGCTGTTTGACGGACAGGCTCCGACTTTTTCGCAATGCAACCCAATCGAACCATGCGTCCCTCTGAAGCCTTGGCCCTGCACCGCGTCCGTATCCGCGAGATTGCGCTGAGCCACCGTGTTTGCAACGTGCGGGTGTTCGGTGCGGCCGTGCGTGGCGAGGATGGTCCCGACAGCGATCTCGATCTGCTGGTGGAGCCGACGCCGCAAACGACACTGCTCGATATCGGCGCCATCCGCTTCGAGCTGAAAGAGCTGCTGGGCATGGACATCGACGTGCTGACGCCCAACGCACTACCGGATAAATTCCGCGCCCGGGTGTTGCAAGAGGCCCAGCCCGTATGAGCCGAGGTGACCCGCTGCGGGTGATCGACTATCTCGAGCACAATGTTGAGGTCATCAACAACATCGGTGAGTACACAGCCGACATGGATAGTGCGGCCTATCTCGCCGACAAAAAGACCCGCGACGCGGTCGTTCGCAACTTCGAGGTGATTGGCGAAGCCTGCAACAGCATCACCAGGCGCCACGTTCAATTTGCAGACGCGCACGCAGAGATTCCGTGGAACTTCGCTTACGAGATGCGCAACGCACTCGCGCATGGTTACTTCAAGATCGATCACGATGTAGTTTGGCGGACCATCCAGAGTGATTTGCCTGGACTGAGGTTGGCGGTGCAAGGTTTTCTGGATTGCGCGAGTGCCGATCCGCCGGCCAAATGAAAACCTTCGTGGGCCTGTTCGACCGTATGTTCAGCGACCCCCGGCCCGACGCCGGCGGCAAGGACTTCCTGGCCTGTCTGAGTCGCCACAGCCTGAAAGTGGTGCAGGCTTATCTGGAGCCGTCACTGGCCAATGCCAAGCCTGACGACAGATTCCAGTTCGAACGTCATGGCTACTTCGTGGCGGATCGAGTGGAGCATGCCGAAGGGAAACCCGTGTTTAATCGGGTCACAGGACTAAAGGATTCGTTCTCGAAGTAGTCGCGAATGACCAGCAGTCTTCCCACAAAGCAAGATCGGAGAAGAAAAAATGGCTACGACTGAGAGCGCGATTGTCAAAAGGTTTGAGCAGGCCCAGGATTCCCTAGTTCTGCAGTCCTCTGACTTGTCACTCGAAACCATTGCTGCGATGGTTGAGAGCAGGTCAATTGATGTATCACCTCATTACCAGCGGCGAGAACGCTGGAAATCTCAAGCGCAAGCAAAACTTATAGAATCGTTTTTGCTCAACGTTCCGGTGCCACCTGTATATCTCGCTGAGGACGACTTCGGGACGTACTCAGTAATTGATGGCAAGCAGCGCATCACAGCCATCCATCGGTTTCTTAGAAACAACCTTCCCTTAGAACATTTGTCCAAATTCGTTGAGATTAACGGGCTGAGATTCAGCGATCTGCCCAGATCTCTTCAGAACGCGCTGTCAATTCGACCGTACCTCCGTGTCGTAACGCTGCTCAAGCAGACTGACCCCGAGCTGAAGTATGAGGTATTTACACGCTTGAACACCGGGGGTCAGCCTCTCTTGGCGCAGGAAATACGAAATGCTCTTTATCGCGGGCCTTTCAATGATCTACTTTTCGAGTTGGGCAGCGAGTCCTTCCTCCGGCAACAACTAAAGATAGCCACTGAGAAAGAGTCCGCATTTAGAGAAATGGCAGACGTAGAAATGGTTCTGCGCTTCTTTACTTTCCGAGAGCAGTGGGAAAACTTCTCTGGCGATTCGCGCCGCTCGATGGATGATTTCATGGGTAGGCATCGAAAGCCTAGTTCAGCATCGTTATCCGCCTTCAAGGGCGTTTATAGAAACACCTTGTCTCGATGCGCCGAACTCTGGGGGGCATCAGCCTTTAAGCGCTACACCGCCAGCGGGTTTAGGGATCAGTTCTTAGCCGCGATTTATGACGCTGAAATGATCGCTGTCGCTGGTCTTTCAGGTGCTGCATTTAACAGGCTAAAGCTCAGAAAATCTGACGTTGTTAGGCAAACGAAGGGGCTGTTCTCGGACAGTCGTTTTGAAGAAGCGGTTCGAGCTTCAACGAACACGCCCTCCAGAGTCCGTTATCGGATTGAGACTATCAAAGAGATGCTCAGGGCCGTTTAGGGGGCATAGTGTCCAACGCACGAGCCAATCTGAGGACGCAACTTGACGTGTTGCGCGACTGCCTTGCCCATCCAGTGGTGGCTGATGGGGCGCCAGTTGATGTCCACCAAAATGCGATTGCAGCGCAATTTCGGAACGGCCTTGCTGTCATCTGCTTTGCCGTTACCGAAGCATTCATTCGAGATCGAACGGCCGAAGTGCTTCGAGGCTTTTCAAACACCGCAGTATCCTTTGCCGATCTTTCTGACAAGCTTCAGCAAGCCGCGACGATCTCTGCCTTGCAAGGGGTACTCTTTCGGGCCAAATTCCAAGAAAAGGCCATGCGGGTCGCTTGGACGCTGGCTGAGCTGCCGCCCATTGCCAATGCGGCGATAAATGTGTCATCGCTTTCCCCATACGCTTTTGGGCAATCAAACTCTAATCTCAGCGAAGACGTACTCCCGGAAATACTTGCAGCATTCGGGATCGAGGGTGGCTGGGGCGCGATCTCCGAGATAGCCAAGCGCATCGGGCTAGGTGGCATACCTGACTATTCCCAAGCGTTCAAGGAGTTAGCAAAGCGCAGGCATGCAGCGGCACATGATGTCTCGGTAAGAATTCCTTTGAACGACCTGACGAACTCGCTTAAGTCCGTACTTGGTATCTGCTGTCCGTTTGATCTCATCCTCAGTCACGCCTTGTCGAAGCACAACATTAGGCAGATACCGAACAACGCAAACGGGTTGATCACCCATAAAGAGGTAAAACTCAGATTTTTGTCTCCTCACCCATCACTAGCCGGCAAGATCAGGGAACAGGTCGAGCAATTGAACAGCGCAAATCATCGAACAGTAAAGGTACATCCGGATCTTCCTTCGGCCAAGGCCGGAGTGCTTCCAAGAACAAGGGCTCAAAAAGAGCAGCTAATACAGCTTGGCACGAACGGGATTCCGGACCGATGGCAAACGTGGTGACATGCAGTGTCTACACGTGCAAGCCAGCTGCGCTCCAAGCTTCAACTTAACACCCCAAATTCTCCATGTCGCCGTTTCCCAGATGGCCCATGTCGGACGTGGCCCCAAGGGCGTGGCGGTAATACTTACTGGACCAAGATGAACGCCCCCGAGCACCTCCCCCCACCCAACCTCGCAGACTGGCTCCCCGCCAGCCTGCGCGCGGGTGCGGATGACCAGACGTTGATTCCGCGTGTGGCGAAGGACGGGGCGCTGATGCGCGAGATCGAGGCGACGCTTTGCAACATCCCGACGCGGCATGACCTGTGGCATCGGGACGCGCGGGTGATGGGTTTTCTGGCTCCAGGGAGCGTGCATCTGATCGTGACCTCGCCGCCCTATTGGACGCTGAGGGAATACAACCATACCGAAGGGCAGATGGGCTTCATCGAGGACTACGAGGCCTTCCTCACCGAGCTGGACCGCGTATGGTCGCATTGCTTTCGCGCCCTGGTGCCGGGCGGGCGGCTGGTGTGTGTGGTGGGGGACGTGTGCCTGTCGCGCCGCAAGAACGCGGGTGAGCACACGGTGGTGCCATTGCACGCGTCGATCTAGGAGCATTGCCGCGCGCTGGGCTACTCCAACCTGGCGCCCATCATCTGGTACAAGATCGCCAACGCGGTGTACGAGGCATCGGGCAACGGCGGCGGCTTTCTGGGCAAGCCCTACGAGCCCAATGGCGTGATCAAGAACGACATCGAATTCATCCTGATGGAGCGCAAGCCCGGCGGCTATCGCAAGCCCTCGCATGCGGCGCGACTGCTGAGCGTGATCTCGGCCGGCAACCACCGCGAATGGTTCCAGCAGATCTGGACCGGCGTCACCGGCGCATCCACGCGCCAGCACCCCGCCCCCTACCCGCTGGAGCTGGCCGAGCGGCTGGTGCGCATGTTCAGCTTTGTCGGTGATACGGTGCTGGACCCGTTCATGGGCACGGGCACGACCAATGTGGCCGCGGCCAAGTGGGGACGCAACAGCATTGGCGTGGAAGTGGACGACAAGTACTTCAAGATGGCCAGCCACCGGCTGGAGCAGGACAGCGGCAAGCTGTTTTCCACGCGCGTCATCCAGACGCATCGGGCAGGTTGACCCATGGGTGAGTTGCGCCTCGATGTGGAAAAACAGCTTGCCAAGGCGGTCAAGCACTACTGGACGACGCGGGGCCGGCAACAGCTCGCCCAGGGCGGCAAGACGGGCAAGAAGGACGCCGGTTCGCGCAGCGCCGTAACGGGTGGCAAACTACGCAAGGGCTGCCGCGTTTGCAGGTATCAAGTCATGACAAGCAAACGTCTTCTCGGCCTGTTGCACTTGCCCGACGACAATTTGGCGCGGCCGGATTGAATGGAGGATGCGCGCCGGGCGCGTGAACCGGGTCATGCGCCGCGAAACTTTACGTTTGCCCGATCAAATTTCGGCCCCAAGCGGCGCTCAAATCCGTATCATGTAAGGGTGCGAACCTTCTGGAGGTGGATGACCATGAAAACTCAACTTGTTCTGGTTGCAGCGATGTTGACCTGCACGGCAGGATTGGCCCAGGAACTGGGGCGCGTGCTGTCGTCCGCGCCGGTCATCCAGCAGGTGGTGGTGCCCCGCCAGGTCTGCAGCACCGACCAGGTCGGCGTGCAGCAGCCCAGATCCGGCGCCGGTGCGCTGCTCGGCGCCCTCGCCGGGGGCGCCATGGGCAACGCGGTGGGCGACGGCAGTGGCCGGGCCGCTGCCACCATCATCGGGCTGATCGGCGGCGCCATCATTGGCGACCGGGTCGAAGGTGGGCCCGGGCCTCAGACCTACCAGCGCTGCACCACCCAGAATTTCTATGAGAACCGCACCGTCGGCTACAACGTGGTGTATGAATTCGCGGGCAAGCAATACCAGGTGCAGTTGCCCTACGACCCGGGGCCGACGATCCGGCTCCAGGTCACCCCGGTGGGCGCCGGGCAGCCGCCAGCCGGGATATCGGAGTTGCAGCCGGGCTACCTGCTGCCGCCTCCTGCGGTGGTGCTCGCCACGCCGGCCTATTCGCGCTACTACGTCCAGCCCTACTACCCGCCGATCTCGTTGCAATTCGGCTTTGGCTATTGGGGTGGGCACCGGCCCTACCACCGCCGGCATTGATGCAAGCCTGAGGCCGCGCGCCAAGGCGGCCAGCCGAACCGGTATCGTGCACCGGCCGAAGCCGCCCGCCGGCGCCGGCGCCGCCAGCAATCAATGTGAAATCATCGGGGCATGAAAACCGCTCCCCTCTCAGTCCCGGTCCCCGCCAGCTTCGCCACCCTCCCCCTGCCCCCCGCCACCCTCGCCAACCTGCAGCGCCTGGGCTACCTGGAGATGACGGCGATTCAGGCGGCCAGCCTGCCGGCGGCGCTGCTGGGCCGGGACATCATCGCGCAGGCCAAGACCGGCAGCGGCAAGACGGCGGCGTTTGCGCTGACGCTGCTGGCAAACTTGAACGCGCGACGCTTTGCCGTGCAGGCGCTGGTGCTGTGCCCGACACGCGAGCTGGCCGATCAGGTGAGCAGCGAGACCCGCCGGCTGGCCAGCGCCGAGGACAACATCAAGGTGGTGACGCTGTGCGGCGGCGTGCCGCTGCGCGGCCAGCTGGCGACGCTGGAGCACGGCGCGCACATCGTGGTGGGAACGCCAGGCCGCGTGATGGACCACCTGGCGCGCGCCAGCCTGCAGCTCGACGCCCTCAACACCCTGGTGCTGGACGAGGCCGACCGCATGCTCGACATGGGCTTCTTCGACGACATCGTCACGGTAGCGCGGCAATGCCCAAGGTCGCGCCAGACCCTGTTGTTTTCCGCCACCTACCCGGAGGGCATCGCCAAGCTGGCGGCCCAGTTCATGCGCGAGCCGCTCAGCGTGAAGGTCGAGGCCCAGCACGCGCTCGGCCAGATCGAGCAACGCTGGTACCAGGTGAAAGACGGCGAACGGCTGGATGCCGTGAGCCTGCTGCTGAACCACTTTCGTCCGGCCAGCACGCTGGCGTTTTGCAACACCAAGGCGCAATGCCGCAAGCTCGCGGCCCGGTTGCAGGAACAAGGCTTCAGCGCGCTGGCGCTGTTTGGCGAGTTGGAGCAGCGCGAGCGTGACCAGGTGTTGGTGCGCTTTGCGAATCGCAGTTGCTCGGTGCTGGTGGCCACCGATGTGGCCGCGCGGGGGCTCGACATCGCGAATCTGGCGGCGGTGATCAACGTCGATGTGACGCCCGACGCCGATGTCCATATCCACCGCATCGGGCGCACCGGCCGCGCTGGCCGCACCGGCAAGCGTACCGAGAGCACAGCCCGCGGCTTGGCCCTGAACTTGGTGAGCCTGGACGAGATGGGCTACGTCGGCCGCATCGAACAGATGCAGGGCCGCGAGTCGCAGTGGCACAGGCTCGATGAACTCACGCCTGGCGGCAGCGGCCCTGATGGCCGGCTCGTGCCGCCGATGGTCACGCTGCACATCCAGGGCGGCCGCAAGGAAAAAATCCGCGCTGGCGACGTGCTGGGCGCGCTCACCGCCGACCTGGGCTACCGGCGCGAGCAGATCGGCAAGATCGACGTCAACGAGTTTTCCACTTATGTCGCGCTGGACCGTGCCATCGCGAGCGAAGCCGCCAGCCGGTTGAATGCCGCTCGCATCAAGGGCAAGAGCGTCAAGGTGCGGGTGTTGGAGGACTGACCCAATTCGTGCGGCCCTGGCGGCGAAAGCTCAACTTCTCTTGGGCCTGGCCGAACGTCGGAATCCGAGCCGATTTTTGCTTTACCATCCACCCCACCGTTTCAACCCGAGTCCAACCACGGAGGTCCCATGGCCAAAGGCGAACAACGCAGCAACAAGATGGCGAAGAAGCCCAAGAAGGACAATTCGCCGCCCAAGCAGTCCAGCTCGGACCGGCCGACACCGCCGGTCACGCTGGTGCAGCCGCGCGGCAAGCTGAAGAACAAGTAGCGGCGCCCATGGGATGCTCGGCATCCCCATCACCTAGCTACGTTTTCGATAGCAGGGGTCCGGAGCCACTGAGCGGAAGGCCGGCGCGGGCTGGTCGATCCTGTCAAGTGGCCGCGGCGAGTAGACCCAGGTCCTGCGCGCGGGCAGTCAGCCCTTGGGCAAATCGCTCGTAGCCCCGCGCGTTGGCGTGGATGGCGTCCGAGCGCAAACTCTCGTCGCCGAGCACATCGGCCCAGCCGCCGGCGTGCAGTGGCAATTTGAGCTCCTGAGCGAGCTCACCGTAGAGGCTGTGATCGCTGAGAGAGCGGACCACGGCGGCCGCCAGGGAGGGGCGCGGCACGGCAATCAGCAACACTTGGGCGCCCGCGGCAATGACTTGTTGACAAATTCGCCGGATGTTGGTTCGGGTCTCGACTTCAGCGACGCGGCGCAGAAAGTCATTGCCGCCGATACTCACCAGTACCAGTTCCGGACCATGCTGGCCCAGCAGTGACGGCAACCTCTGCAGCGCCTGCGCCGAGACATCTCCCGGCACACCGGCATTGATCACATTCCAGCCGCTTAGCCGCGCCAGCACGGCGGGGTAGCTGGCCTCAGGAGCCGCGCCGGTGCCAAAGGTGATTGAATCACCGAGCGCCAGCACGGCGGCCCCACGAGGCACCAGTCGCCCCCGCAACTCCTTCTTGCCACAAGCTGAAAGGGTTGCGGCCAGGGTCGCTGCAATGGCGACGCTCAGCAGCCGGCGCCGCGTGTAGCGCTCAGACATCGTTCAACCCGCCACACGACCCTGCGTCCAAACTTGCATTCATGGACGCTCATGGTATCGATTCGCAACTGACTGTGCAGGTGGATGCTGACAATCGTCAGGCACGCCACGCAAGTAGCGCAAGCTGAAAAACAAGTAGCTGCCCGCCCGCGACGCCTGGCTCAAAGCGGCCGGGTCAGGTAAACGCCTTCCCTGCCGACAATCGCCGAGCGCGTCGGCATGAAGACGGTGCAGTCGTCGCACGGCGCGCGGATTTCGTCGGCGCCATCGGTGGCGATCAGTTCGTCCTTGCTGAACACCTCGAAGCCGACCAGCGGCCGCGCAAAGGCAAATTCCGCTGTCTTGACCATACAGGTCTGCAATAACTCAAAACGCCGCTGCGCGACGGGCGCCACAGCCTTCGGTTCACGTTCGATCAAGCCGAAGTGGGCCAGGAAGTCGAGCGTCACGGCGCTCGCCATGTCGGCCGTCGCGCGCAGGAAATGCTGGCCGCATTCGACCACCAGTGCGGCGCCAGATCCGTCCGGCGTGCCATGGCGGCCATGCTGGATCAGCGGCGTGCCCGAGCCAAGTCCACTGGGCATGACCAGGTGCACCGCAGGGCGCCCGATGGTCAGCGCCACGGCGGCGTTGCGCTCGAACGCGGGATAGACCCAGAACGGCGCGACGTCCTGGCTGGTCGAGTGGATGTCGAGAATATGGTCGGCCGCCGCCATCACGGGCCGCAGCTCGCGCGCGCGCCGCAACTCGGGGCTGTCTTCGCTTCCGTCGAGCCATTCGGGCGACCAGATGCGGTTCAGGTTATGCACCAGCTGGCGGCTCTCGAACGGTTTGTCCCGGTCGAATGACTGGTAGGCCTCGACGTTGGCAAAACTCACGGTCAAGGTGCCGATCCTCGGGCGCACGCCGCTGTCGAGCAGATGGGTGGCGGCCACCATGCCGCAAATCTCGTTGCCGTGCGTCAGCGCATTGACCAGCAGATGCGGCCCAGGCTTATCCGAGACGAAGCGGTGCACATAGTCGATGCCGGTGTTGCCGCTGCGGTAGGCCGACAGGTCGCGCGGCAGGACTTCAAACACGGGTGTTGGTTGCGTCATGCGCGCCTCTTGCTGGATAGTTTCTTCAATCTCACGTGCAGGTTGGTCTGTGTCACGCCATCGGGACGGGTCGTTGGAACCTCCTTCAGCTCAAGGTAGGGCTGGGCCCGCGCCAGTTCGCGCAGTTTGCCAAAGCCGTAGTTGCGCGAGTCGAAAGCCGGATGGTTCTTGGTGATGTGGCTGCCCACCGGTCCAAGGGTGGCCCAGCCGTCGTCGCGTGCCGTGGCTTCCACCGCGGCCACCATCATGGGTTCCAGCGGCGGCAGGGCTGGCACTTCAACCGCCTTCTCCTGATCGCGCAGGCGTTCCCGTTCGGGTCGCAGGATCTCGGTGTAGACGAACTTGTCGCAGGCCGCGACAAAGGGCTCGGGCGTCTTGCGCTGGCCAAAACCATAGACCACGAGACCGGCCTCGCGGATGCGTGTCGCCAGGCGCGTGAAGTCGCTGTCGGAAGAGACCAGGCAAAAGCCGTCCACGCTGTTCGCGTGCAGCACGTCCATGGCGTCGATGATGAGCGAGGAGTCGGTGGAGTTCTTGCCGCTGGTGTAGCTGAACTGCTGGATCGGCTGGATCGCCATCCGGTGCAGCACCTCCTTCCAGCCCTTGAGGTTTTGCGTGGTCCAGTCGCCGTAGGCGCGCTTGATGGTTGCCGTGCCGTAGCTTGACACCTCGGCCAGCAGTTCCTGGATCACCGAAGCCTGCGCGTTGTCGGCGTCGATCAGGACCGCCAGTTTGTCATTGCCTTGTGTTGCCATGTTGGCCCCAGGTTCAAATGGGCCGATGGTACTTGGCCCGGCCGGCCCCGGCGGTGTATGCTGGATTCGGCCGCCCGGTCGCTCGGTCGAAGCGGCACATTGAAAAACGCGACGCCATGCCCCAAGACCCGCATCCTGCCGTCCCGAGGCCTGCCGTGCCTACCACCATACTCATGCGACAGTGGGTCACTGCCCGGCTGGTTGCCTGTCTGGCCGTGGCGCTGCCGCTCTGCGCCGGCGCGCAAACCGGGCGCCTGCCGTTCAGCGACGAGGGCAATTTTTCCGAGGCTGCCGTGTTGCGCGGCGTTGCCGCGACGCGCGAGCAATGCAATCTCGCATCACACGCAGTTTGGGCCGATGCCGAACGCTGGGGCGCCGAGTGCCTGCGCTACTGGAGCGCGGGCCTGGGCAAGGCCCCCGTCAAGCGGGTGCTGGTGTTTTTTCAAGGCGACGTGTATGTCGGCGTCGGCAAGACCAATCCAAACTACCTGAGCTCAAGCATCGCAGCGCAGCAGAACGACGCCGAACGCTGGGGCAAACAGCTTGGCCTGCCGTACATCTTTATCGGTCGGCCCGGCACCCATGGCTCGTCAGGCGACCATATGCAGCGGCGCCGCCCAGCCGAGTCGGCGCTGATCTCAGCCGCGCTGGACCGCATCAAGGCAAGCTATGGCGTCGAAGAGTTCGTCATCGCCGGACAAAGCGGTGGCGGCCATGTGACCTCTTCGCTCCTGACGCTGCGTTCTGACATCCTGTGCGCGGTTCCCACCTCAGCCCCATCGTCACCGCGCATTCGCTGGGAGATGCTGGGGCGCAGCCGCGACACCACCGGCTACACCGACTCCTATGAACCGACCAAACACATCCAGCTCGGCCGGATGCATCCGCAATTGCGCGTGTTCGTGCTCGGCAACCCGAACGACCGAAATGTGTTCTGGTCCTCGCAGACCGCGATGGCCGAGGCGCTGGTCGACGCCGGTGTGGCAGTGCAGGTGTTGCATGGCGTTGGCAGCGGCCCGGATGGGCATGGTCTGTCGAGTTCATCGCGCCAGGTCGCGGCATGGTGCGCCAAAGACATCGGCACGCAGGAGATACTGCAACGTGCCGCCAAAGGGCTGAAGGGCTGACCATGTCATCGACCGTTATTTACAGCAGCGAGTTCGACCGTTACCTGGACCACGGCCTGGCGCCCGAGCAATTCAAGTACCGCCTGCTGGCCGAAGGCGATTCGTGGATGGAGCGCAGTTCGGCCACCACGGTGTCGCTGCCGGATCACCTGGCGCGCGCCATGAGCGCTGGCGGCGACGATGTGCTGATCATCAACCTGGCACGCTTTGGCGACACCATGCGCCGCATCGGCGAATGCGTGGCCGGCGACTTCGGGCTCTGGGTCGACACCGCATTCAACTGGAAGTTCGACGCCGTCCTGCTCAGCGCCGGTGGCAATGACTTCATCGATGCGGCGCGCGACCCACCCGCTGGCCAAGGCATCCTGAAAGACTTGGCCGGTCATCAGCCGCCGCTGGACGGCGCCGACTGCATGGACCGGGCCGCGCTGGACCGGCTGGTGTTCGAGTATCTGGACCCGAACTTCAGCCGGCTGTACGAGCGGGTGCAGGCCAGCCGCCACGCCGGCGTGCCGATCCTGCTGAACCATTACGACACCCCGGTGGCGCGCAATGCCCCGGCTTTCCCCGGCGGCAGGGCTTGGCTGTGCGAGGCCTACACGAAGAACCACATTCCGCCGGGTCTGTGGTCTGATCTGACCGGCAGCATCTTCACCGAGTTGCGGCAAACCATCACGGACTGGGCGGCAGACCGGCCCAATGTCTTCATCGTGCCAACCGAGGGCAGCCTGGACCCGGCCCTGCCGGGAAGCAACGGCAGCAGCAGCGACTGGCTGAACGAAATTCACCCGAACCCGGTTGGCTGGGGCAAACTGGCGCAACGTTGGCGCGACGCCATCAAGCGCGTGATTTGAGCCTACATCGCGGGCACCGACTCTCATTTCGGTCGCTGCACGAGCGTCACGCCGGTTCACATTGAACGTGGTAGTCTCCGACTCCCCGGTCGCTCCGGTCGCCACCCCGCGCAGCCAAGCCCGACCCATCTTCCAACCTGACAGGAGCTGAACATGCCTGGTCTGTTGCCCAACGTTGATCCCGACGGCCTGCTTGAATTCTCCGTGGTCTACACGGACCGCGCGCTCAACCACATGTCGAGCAGTTTCCGGACCGTGATGCGCGACATCTCGGCCATGTTGAAGGAGGTGTACCAGGCACGGTCGGCTGTCATCGTGCCGGGCAGCGGCACCTTCGGCATGGAGGCGGTGGCACGGCAGTTCGCCGCCGATCAAAAAGTGCTGGTGGTTCGCAATGGCTGGTTCAGCTACCGCTGGACCCAGATTTTTGACATGGGCAAGATTCCGGCTGAGTCGATCATCATGAAAGCGCGCCGCGTCGGCGCCGGCAAGCAGGCGCCGTTTGTGCCGGCCCCGATCGGCGAGGTGGTGGCTGCCATCAGGGCGCAACGGCCCTCACTGGTGTTTGCACCGCACGTGGAAACCGCCTCCGGCATGATGTTGCCCGACGACTACCTGACAGCGCTGGCCGAGGCCGTCCATGCGGTGGGCGGCATGCTGGTGCTTGACTGCATCGCGTCCGGCGCAATCTGGGTCGACATGAAAGCGACCGGGGTCGATGTGCTGGTGAGCGCGCCGCAAAAGGGCTGGAGCAGTTCGCCCTGCTGCGCGATGGTGATGCTGAGCGAGCGAGCGCGCGAAAAGATCGACGGCACCAGCAGCAGCAGCTTTGCCTGCGACCTGCGCAAGTGGCTGCAGATCATGGAGACCTACGAGGGCGGCGGCCATGCCTACCACGCCACCATGCCGACCGACGCGCTGCTGCGCCTGCGCGATGTGATGCAGGAGACGCGGCGTTACGGCTTCGACAAGCTCAAGGCCGAGCAGCAGGAACTGGGCCGCCAGGTGCGCACGCTGTTTGCCAGCCGAGGCATCAGAAGCGTGGCGGCGCCGGGCTTCGAAGCACCCGGCGTGGTGGTCAGCTACACCGAAGACCCGGAGATCCAGTCCGGCAAGAAATTCCTTGGCCAGGGCCTGCAAACCGCCGCCGGCGTGCCGCTGCAGTGCGACGAAGGGCCTGACTTCCAGACCTTCCGCATCGGCTTGTTTGGCCTGGAGAAACTGCACAACATCGAGCGCACGGTCGGCCATCTGGAGGCAGCCTTGAGCCGGATTCTTCTCTCCGAACCAGCGACGAGCGTCAAATCGGCATCGGTGACCGAGGGCCAGACCTAGGGCAATGCCAACAAGTGCCGTTTCAAAAATGATGCTTGTTCAGCGTTGCCTTAACTCATGGGTTACGTGCGGCTGTATGCGGCCGGCGGAACAGCCAAAATCGTTCTCCGCAATGTCGGCGGCGAAAGGCCGGGAGCGAAAAAGCGGCCGTGCGTGAGCTTCACGAGACCGCGCGATGAACTCGGCGCTCTGGGCCGCGGCCCGGTTGTGGATCCGGTATCGCCGTGGCCGCACGCCACCAGTGAAGGTTCCGGACCCGATCTGGTATTTCGCCTACGGCTCCAACATGAACGAGCGTCTGTTCCGGGAACGCCGGCACATGAAGTGGTTGGAGTCACGGGTCGGTCGCCTTCATGGTTACCGCTTGGTGTTCACTTCTGCCGGAGGCATGCGCCCGGGCGTGTCGGCTCCGACCAACATCGTTGCGGCGCCCGGCGGCGTGGTTTACGGCGCTCTCTACCTCTTGCCTCTACACAAATTCGCCCGACTCGATAACAGCGAAGGCAGGCAGTACGACTACCTCTGGACCGAGATGGAGGATATCGCCGGCAACCGGTTGTCTGTCGTGACCTACAAGGTGCCGCACGCGGCGCTCGAGGGCCGGCCGGGAACGGGCTACCTGAACCTGATCCGCGAGGCGGCACGCCAGCGCGGGCTGCCTGCCGATTACATTGCCTTTCTTGATGGTATCGAGGCGAGAACGTGATGCAGGCCGCGGCGGGGAGCCGGTGGCGCCGGTGCTGGCCGTGGCTCGGCGGCCTGATCGGCATTGCAGCGCTCGTCTGGGTGCTGCGGCGCTTCGATCTCGACAGTTTTCGCACCGTCCTCGTCGGCGCCGACGTTCGCTTGCTGCTGTTGGTGCCGCTCGCGATCGTTGCCGAACAATGGGTCCGCGCCTGGAAATGGCGCCAGATCCTCTACCCGATGCGGTCCATCGGTACGCTTCATCTGTTCGGCGCGATCATGGCCGGCTACCTTGCGGGCCTGCTCATTCCCTTTGGCTTCAGCGCGTTGGCGCGCGCCTGGCTGGTCGCCCGTCGCGAGAGCTTGGCGATGACGGCCGTACTTGCAACCGTTGCCATCGACCGCGCGACCGACGGCATCGTCTTTGCGCTGCTCGTACCGGTTGCGCTGCTGCTCGTAGTCTTCCCTGATCCGACTGGCGATATTCGTGCGGGGCTGACGTGGACCGCGTCCGGTAGCTTCGTGTTGTTCGCGGTGCTGCTGCTCGCGCTTTCACTCTACAAGCGCAGGACATTGCGGCCCGGCGGATGGTTCATGCGATTGATCGAGCGCCTGCCGGCGCGCGTCCTTGGACCCCTGAGGCGGGTTGCAGCTTCCTTCGCAACGGGCATCGTCTGGCCGCGCGAATTCTGGCGCGGTTTCGGCATCGTCTCTGCAAGCATCACCATCAAGCTTTTCGCCGCCACGCATTTCCTGTGGGCAGGCCTCGCCTTCGGCGCTGATTTGCAGACGGCGCAGTACCTGTTTCTGATGGTGTTTTTGGGTTTCGTGGCGGTTCTCGGTGCATTCGCAAAAATTCCGGGCAGCTTCGTGATCGGCGCGATCTTCGCGCTCGGGCTCTTCGACGTCGGCCAAGAGAAGGCGCTCGCGATGGTGTTGGTGGTGCAGGCGTCGAGCCTCTTGACCGTCGCCAGTATTGGCGCTCTCGCGCTATGGCGCCAAGGCGTGGTGCTCGTCGAGCTGCGGGAAGCGGGAGCGCAGCGTGTCCGAAGCGACTGAGTCGAAGCAGCGCTTCCGGCGCATCTCAGCCGCCGGTATCTTTTTCCAGGGCGGCGCGGCGACGGTCGATACGAACACCGTCGTGGCGGCGCTTGTGCATGGACTGACAGGCAGCACCTTCGCGGTCGGCGCGGCGGCGGGCATCGCCCGCTTCGGCTGGCTGTTCCCGCAACTCTTCGTCGCTTACTACGCGCAGCGACGCGCACGGCGTCTGCCGTTCTACATGGTTGGCGCGTTCGGACGCGTGGCGTGCCTCGCCGGCCTCGCCGCATTGCTCTGGCTGGCAGTCGATCCGCCGGGCGCGTCCGCGGTCGCGCTATTCTTCGCGCTCTGGACCGTCTACGCCTTCGTCAGCGGTATCGTGGCCGTGCCGTATAACGACATCGTGGCGCGCTCTATTCCCTCGGAAAAACGGAGCCGGATGCTGGCGCTGCGGTTCTTCGGCGGCGGTCTCCTTGCGCTCACCGTGGTCGCGGCAGCGTACCGGATACTCCAGGCCCTGCCGTTCCCCAGCAACTATGCGGTACTGCTGCTGCTCGGCGCGGCTTTACTCTTGGTGTCCGCCATTTTCTTTGTCTCAGCCGGCGAGCCGACGGCTCCGATGGAACCTTCAGTTGCAGCGGGTTTCCTGAAGTTCCTGCGCGGTGGCGTTGCTACCTTTGTCGGCGACCGCCGCTTCCGTCTCTTCCTTATCGCACAGTGGTTCGGTGGCACGGCAGCGATGGCACTTCCCTTCTACATCTTGCAGACGCAGAGTTCGGCGCCGGACATCGCCTTTCTGCTCGGGGCGCAAATTGCAGGCGCGCTGCTTTCCAATCCGCTGTGGGGCTGGTGGGGGGACCGGCGCGGCAAGCGAGACTTGCTGGAGATCGTTGCCGCCCTCGGCGCCGTGGCCCCGATCCTCACCCTCGCCTGGATGGCCGCCGATGGGCGCTGGGGCGCGGCGGCGCTGCCCTATTTCGCGGTGGTCTTCGCGCTCCTGGGCGCGATAGGGAACGGCGGCACCATCGCCTACCTTGGCTATCTGATGGAGATTTCGCCGGATGACCGACGCCCCGCCTACAGCGGCTACTTCAATGCCCTGGCCGCGCCCGCCGCGCTATTGCCGATGGCAGGCGGCGCGGTGGCGGAAGCGGGGTCGTTTGCCGCCGTCTTTGCGGTGAGCCTTAGCGCCGCCGCCCTGCAATTCCTGACGGTCCGGCGTTTGCGCACCATCCCGAGTGGAGACAGTGAGCGATGAGAAATCTATTGAGAAAGCTGCGCAGGCTCATTGCCAAGTCCTGGGCGCTCTCGTGGTGCTATTACCGGCTCAACGGCATCCGCCTGGTCGGGCCTCCGCGTGAGGAAGTCTGGTACTTCGCCTTCGGCGCGAACATGCATGACGGCGCGTTTCGCGAGCGGCGCGGCATGCGAGCACTGGAATGGCGGCCCGGTCGGGTGTGCGGGTATCGCCTACGTTTCAACCTCGATGGACGCCCGAAGGGCAAGGCCGCACCGGCGAATCTGGGCGCCGACCTGGGAGCGGAGGTATGGGGCGTACTCTATCGAATCACCCGCCGCGATCTCGTGCATCTGGATTCGACCGAAGGGGTTCCCGGACGGCGCTACCGGCAGCTATGGCTTGACGCCGAGGACATCGATGGCCGCCCGCTCAAGGCCGTCACATACATTGCCGACGGAAACGAAGCCGATGGGAACCCCTCCCTTCGCTACATCACTCTGCTCCGCGAAGGCGCACGAGCCCACGGGCTGCCCGAGCACTACCTCCGGTTTCTCGATAGCGTTAAACACGCCCAGTAGTCAGCAATGTACAGATTGCGGCCTTGGCCACTTCATTGCTGCCCTGGACGGAGCCACTTTGCGGCACCATGTCGTCCTGCCTGCCGGTCACTTCGGCGAACCGCGCCGCAAGTTGCTCCGGTGCTTGGGCTTCGATGCCAATCCATGCCCCCTGGGTCAAGGTGATGTGCGCCGCCTCGAAGCTGCCGGCACCGGCGCACAGGATGGTTCGATTCGGCGCATCCTCGCCGGCCAGCACCAGCATCGCCGGCACCACCGCTTCGGGCCTCAGCGCGCGCAGCGCCTCCTCGGTCATCAGGCCCTCGGTCATGCGAGTGGCCGCGGTGGGCGCCAGGCAGTTGACGCGGATGTCATGTTTTGCGCCTTCCAGCGACAGGGTTTGCATCAAGCCGACCAGCGCCATCTTGGCCGTGCCGTAGTTGGACTGGCCAAAGTTGCCGTATAGGCCGGTGGAGGACGTGGTCATCAGGATCCGGCCATATCGCTGCGCCACCATGATCGGCCAGACCGCCTTGCTGCAATGCACCGCACCCATCAGGTGCACTTCCAGCACGAGCCGAAAGTCCGCCAGCTCCATCTTTGCAAAGGTCTTGTCGCGCAGGATACCGGCGTTGTTGATCAATACGTCAACCCGGCCCCATTGGTCAAGCGCCTGCTGCACCATGGCGCGAACGGCGTCAAAGTCGGTCACGGATGCGGCGTTGGCGATGGCCTCACCGCCGGCGGCGCGAATCTCGTCGGCCAGCGCCTGTGCCGCCGTCGCGGATGCGCCGTTGCCGTCACTTGAACCGCCAAGATCGTTCACCACCACCCTGGCGCCACGCGCTGCCAGTGCCAAAGCGTGCTGTCGCCCCAAGCCACCGCCGGCTCCGGTCACGATGGCCACGCGGCCCTTGAAATCAATCGTCATCTTTTCGCTTTCCTTCCTGCATGGTTGAGGTTCTTGAAAATCATGGCTGCAGCCAGCGTGCGGCGCGCTGCTCACCGGACTCGGCTGACGCGCCGGCGGCGGACTGGATGGCTCCCGGGGTGCGCGAGAAGCGCGGCGCCGGCGCGGGCTGCACCACACCGTCGAGCTCGACAAAGTTTTGCCGATCCCGGTTGTGCGGATGCGCTGGCGCCTCGCGCATGTCCAGCACCGGGGCGAAGCAGGCGTCGCTGCCCTCCAGCAGGGCGCACCACTGGTCGCGGCTGCGCTGCCGGAACAGGGCCGCCAGCTGTTCGGCCTGCGCTGTCCAACTGCTGCGCTCGAGTCGCGCCGTTGCGTCGGGCGCTGCAATGCCGGCCCGCTTGCACAGCTCATCGTAGAACTGGGGCTCGATGGCGCCGATGGCGATGAACTTGCCGTCGGCCGTCTCATAGCAGCCGTACCAGGGCGCGCCGCCGTCGAGCAGGTTGCTGGCGCGCTGGTCCTGCCACAGGCCTTCGGCCATGCGCCCGTAGATCATCCCCATCAGCGATACCGTGCCATCGACGATGGCCGCATCCACCACCTGCCCCTGGCCCGACGAGCGGGCCTCCAGCAGGGCGCTGACCAGGCCCAGCGCCAAGTACAGGGCGCCACCGCCAAAGTCGCCGACAAGGTTCAGCGGCACGATCGGCTTGCCAACACGCGGCCCGATCGCATGCAGCGCGCCGCTGAGCGCGATGTAGTTGATGTCGTGGCCGGCCGCCTGCGCCAGCGGACCGCTCTGCCCCCAGCCGGTCATGCGGCCATAGACGAGACGCGGATTGACGTTCAGGCAGGGCTCCGGCCCCAGCCCCAGGCGCTCCATCACGCCGGGACGAAAGCCTTCGACCAGCGCATCGGCGCGACCGATCAGTGCCAGCAATTGCTCTTGCGCCGGGGCCTGCTTGAGATCCAGCGCCAACGCGGGCCGCCCGCGGTGCAGCACCTGCTTGCGGCCGCGTCCGGCGCCAGCCGCGTCGCCGGCATCGGGCCGTTCAATCCGAATGACATCGGCGCCCATGTCCGCCAGCAACATGCAGGCGAACGGCGCGGGGCCGATGCCCGCCATCTCGACGATGCGCACCCCTTTCAGGGGGCCTTGCGCAGTCGCGTTGTTGTTTGGCTGCTCCATCGCCCGCAAGTTTAGGGCCTGTCGCGCATGGGTCGGCGTAAATGGTCCAGGCCAGGCCCAGCGGCGCGGGGTCTGCTAGCCTTGGGGCTGCGGCGCGAATTCGTCAACAGGGTTGCGTCGAACCCGCCATGCTTCGAACACCTGCCACTTTCGTTTCCCTGCTGTCAGCGCAGGAGCATCCGGACCCGCTCAACTTCGTTTTCCGTGGTGATGAACTGCTGGTCAGGCAAAGCGACCTTGCCCTGCCGGACAACGCAACCTTGAATCAGCTTGGCTGGCCCGAGCAGCGTTTCCAACCGGTGGGGCTGTTGGACCAGCGCTACTGCCGCGCCGGATGGATCGACAAGGGCGCCGTGGCCTGCGATGGCCACGCGTTTCGCCGCCTGCGCTCGCTGTTTGGCGCGATGGACGAGGGACTGCTGGCCGTGGCCGGGCGCGCCTACCAGATCGCGAACTGGGCGCGTGACTACAAAAACGTGCATCAGGATGTGGCGGCGCTCGAAGCGGCTGGCCTGCTGATGCGTGAGGGCCGCAAGCTGATCGCGCCATGGGATGAAGTGCAGGCCAGCGTGATGCTGGCGTGACAGTCGACTGGGCGCCTGCGCCGAGTCGCTCCCTCACCGTGACCGGCCTTAACTCCCTCTCCCGCTTGCCCGGTTCTTGGCAAATAATCTGTCCGGTGCGTCGCAAGCGCCGGGCAACGCCGTGGGATGGAGTCAAAACCAGTCACCACCGCCTCCAGCCGGACCAGGGCTTGCTGGTGCTATCGGGGCGTCTACCATTCTGCCGCGGGGGCAAGCTACCTGTCTATTTCTTGCCATAGGCAGCATCATGATCCGGTTCAATCGGCAGGAGGCGCATGAATTCGCCTGAACGACAGGCCGTTGCCCGACGGCCCTTGGTGATTCGAACCGAGTAAACCGTATCGACTCCCCGAGGAGGTGCGACGCTTGATATTTTCTCCCACTTCAATCCCTGATCACGATACACCTGCTCCCAGTCAAGCTGCAGCAGCTTTTTGAGGGTGTCCAGGATCCGGTTGCGTTCGGTCTTGTCCAGACCGAGCAGATTTTTTTGAAAGATCTCGTTATTGAGGTCGAGTTTGACGCGGCTTGCGTTGAGGTTTTTTTGGCTCATCCGGCAGGTTCCCAAAAAGTGCGCCAAGGTTTGATTCGCGCGGCGGATTCCGTTCTGCCCATTCCAGCGCCAAGCTCAAATCCTGACGCGCAGTCGGTTCGTGAATCCAGAGCTCGTTTTCAGGGATGACCCTTGCGGTTCGGATCAGCCAAACGCCGGGTCCACGCTCTTCGACAAGTATTTGCCGACCGGCAAATCAGGTCAACCGTAGCTGCGCTCGCCTACAACGGCCTCGCCGCGCGCCGGAAGTAAAATACTTGCCTTGCAAATTGATCGCTTAATGATCAAAATGCAAGGATGATTCAACGCCACCTCCAACGCTTGGTGCGGCAACGTCTGCAAGAGTACCCCGCCGTGGTATTGCTCGGGCCGCGCCAGGTCGGAAAGACGACCCTGGCCAAGGCGATCGCCACTCAATATCCGCAGGCAATGGTGTTGGACCTGGAACGTGAGTCGGACCGTGCCGCGATCGAGCGGCCGGAACTATTCTTCGCGGCTCACCGCGACCGTCTCCTGGTGCTCGACGAAGTTCAATTCGCGCCCCAGTTGTTTACGGCGCTGCGACCCGAGATCGATGCCGACCGGCGTGCCGGGCGTTTTCTGATGCTCGGCTCGGCCTCGGGCGAACTGCTGCGGCAGTCTGGCGAGTCGCTCGCGGGCCGGGTCTCCTACCTTGAACTCACGCCGCTGATGGCGGCCGAGGTACAGGGCGACATGGCGGATCTTCAGTCACTGTGGTTGCGAGGCGGGTTTCCGTTGAGCTACCTCGCCACCGACGACGAGGCTTCGTACACCTGGCGGCAAGACTTCATTCGTACGTTCTTGCATCGCGACCTTCCCGACCTGGGGCTGCGCGTTCCGGCTGAAACCATGCGGCGCTTCTGGCAGATGCTGGCCCATCTGCAAGGGCAGATGTTCAACGCGTCGCAACTTGGCCTTTCATTGGGCGGGGCGTCACACACGACGGCCACGCGATACCTCGATACGCTGGTCGACACAATGATGGTGCGGCGGCTGCCGCCACACCTGCCGAACGTTGGCAAACGCCTTGTGAAGTCGCCCAAGGTTTATTTGCGTGACAGCGGTCTGCTGCATGCGCTGCTGGGCCTGGCAACGGTGCGGGATCTGCAAGGCCACGCCATTGCCGGAGCGTCCTGGGAGGGCTTTGTGGTGGAGCAGGTGGCCGCCCAATTGCCGCCCGATGCCCAGTTGAGCTTCTACCGCACGGCTGCGGGCGCGGAGCTGGACCTGGTGATCGAGCATCGCTCGCGGAAAGTGGCGCTGGAGATCAAGTTCTCTTCAGCGCCGAAACCGGCCAAGGGCTTTTGGCAGGCACTGAAGGACCTGCAGATCAGCCGCGCCTTCGTCGTCGCGCCAGTGCCGCGGCGCTATCCGTTGGCAGAGGGGGTTGAGGTGCTTCCAGTGCAAGAACTGGCGACGCTGATGGACTGACTTCCGCCTGGGCCGGAGTTCGCCCTCGCCGAGCCAGTTCTTCGCCGACTTGCTAGGGTTCCCCGCTCAAGAAGGCTGGGACATCCTGCCGATTGCCAGGCAGACGCATGTCGTCCAGGTGCGTGAGGGCCGCAAGCTGATCGCGCCATGGGATGAGGTGCAGGCCAGCGTGATGCTGGCGTGACAGTCGACTGGGCGCCTGCGCCGTGTCGCATCGTTCCTGCACAAACCGGACAGACTACTTGCTAAGAACCGGACAACCCATTTACTCCCGACATGCTGGCAACTATTTATTGAACGACCGACCAATATCATTTATCATGGCGCCGTTCTTTAGTTAGATGTGAGCCACCATGACCATGATGAACCTCGATCAGTTGCGCGCCAGTGCCGCCGCCGGTGGCGTTACCGGCATCACGCTCAAGGCCCAGGGCGCGGCATTCATCGTCAATATCGAAACGCTGCGCGGCCAGGCTGTGATGGTCACGACCAAGGGCAGGGGAGGGCAGGCGCCGCTTCCCCGCAAGTTCCTTGATCCGCGCAAGGCTCTGCTTCTGTTGCGCGGCGTGGGCATTCACGAGTTGCGCATTGATGGCGCTGCGTGGTGCCCTGACGATGCGAGCGAGAGGGCGACACGACCCGATCGCAGCGTTGCCATGAAGGCCGCGCACGAAGCCAAGGCGCACGCCGATTGGCTTAACGCGAAAGTACAAGCCTCTCTTGCCGATCCGGCGCCGAACGTCCCACATGCCAGGGTGATGGTGGCCGCACAAGCGATCATTGACGGCAAACGAAAGCAGCATGCGCGCCGCGCCCGAAAAACTGCCCGCGCTTGAGTGGCGGCCGCAGGCCAGCGCTGACCTGATGGACATCGTTGCCTACATCGCCGACGACAACCCGAACGCAGCCCAGGAGTTGAAAGGCGAGATCGAGGCCAAGGCCGCAAAGCTCCCGCAGCATCCGAAGCTCTACAAGCTGTCCCGGAGGGTCAACGGCACGCGCGAAGTGGTGATCCGCAGCAACTACCTCATGTTCTACCGCGAGACGCCGACGCTGATCGAGATTGTGAACGTGGTCCATGCACGTCGACAGTGGCCGCCTGAGCGCAAAACCAAACTGTAAGAGGCGGCCCATGTTGATGGCGCCGGCTCGCCGCTGAATCGCTACCGAGTTCGTCTCGCGGCCGAGAGACTGTTCTACGACAAGGCCGTCTTTCCTGACGGAGCGATTGTGGAGATGGTGATCTGGCGCGTGGTGCAGCCGGTGCCGCCCAGCACGCATGACCTGAAGTACCGACTGTTCTACGGGCATGAAGGCGAGCGCGTTGTGGGCGACCGGCCAAGGTAATTGTCGCCAACCACCAGCACGGCGCCACGAGCACGCGCGCGCTGGCCGACGCGCTGGGTTGCGACTACAAGAACGTGCATCAGGATGTGGCGGCGCTCGAAGTGGCCGGGCTGCTGATGCGTGAGGGCCGCAAGCTGATCGCGCCATGGGATGAAGTGCAGGCCAACGTGATGCTGGCGTGACAGTCGACTGGGCGCCTGCGCCGTCGCAGATCATCGGATCTGGCAGGACGTGTAGCGCCCGAGCACGCCGGCAGGCGACCGCTTACGATCTTCGGCGGCGGCGTCAACGCTTTCTCGCGCTACGAAAATGGCAAGACCCAACCGCCCCTGGCGCTCGTCAAGCTGCTGGTCGCGGTCCAGTTCCTCGGCCAGCCGGCGCAGGAATGCGGCTTCGGGGTCCTGCGCGTGGCGCTTCACGAATTTGGCCCAGGGTTCGGGCTGCGTCTCCTTCACCCAGGCCAGGGCATCGGCCGGGTACAGGCCCAAGCTGGCGTCGTAGCCCGCGTCGTAGGCGTGACCTTGTTGGTAGGGCAGCGGCCCATCACACAACCAGCCTTGTGACTTGAGATGCTCGCAAACCTCGTCTTCAAAGACGATTTCGGTGTGGATAGGGGCGGGCATCGGGATGTTCTAGGTCGCGGCGTGGGCTTCGCTCACACGGTTTCCACCGGCCGCGCCTTGCGGGGCCGCCCGCCCAAACGCCCATTGGCACGCGCGGCGCTGGCCTTGTGCGCGCTGGTGGCGCGCCCGCCCGCCTTGCCCAGGCTGGCCGCCATCCATTGGCGCGAGCCCAGAAAACCCTCCAGCAGCGCGGGCAGGTACAGGTCTGCGTCCAGCTCCGGAAAATGAAGGCCCAGCCCGGAGGGAGAAATCTCGATGCTTGCCAGTTGCGCTGGGCGTGCGCTCTCCAGCCCCTGTGCGTCGTGGGGCTTGAAGGCAATCTCCAACCCGCTGCTCAAGCCGATCACCACACGCCCGATGCGCCGGTCATAACGCGCTGCCACCGCAGTGGGGCTCTGAGCCAGGCGTGCTCGGGCGCGAGCATTCGCAGCCTGGATGGTGTCGGCATCAATCTTCGCCATGCATCGTTCTCCACGCGGCGCAGAGCCGCTGCAGTTGTTGGGTCAATTCCCTTGCCATCATCGTCAGCTCACGCGCGCCAAAGCCGTAGTTCTCGCGCAATTCCGGTGGCCCGTCGGGAGCGTTCAACTTGAACACCGCCTCACATCCCCCGCCCATCACATGCACATGGGCCGGGCGGTGGTCACCGGGGTAGATCACCACCCGCAAGCCGTGAAAGCGATGGACTGTAGGCATGGTAACAAAAACCCAGACGCTTGGGTTATTTGTGGTGCCGCACATCCACCCGGCCCAGCACGGCATCGGCGATGGTGGCGGCGCGGAGTTCTTTGAGCAGCGGCGATCTCTTCTTTGGCCTGCTGGATCAATGCGTCGATGCGGGCGGTCTCAGTCTTCACCTGCCTCCCTCTCCCGCTTGCGGGAGAGGCGGCGCGTGTCAAGGTAGTTGTCGCCTCATTCATGCAGCCAACGGCTGTCTATCGGTGTAGCCCGAATGCGTCTTGATGATCGAGTCGCGTTCGGGGTTGAGCGTCACGGCGCCGATGGGAGACCAGTTGCGGGTCGTGCCGGACCAGCGCGCCGAAACCAAACAGATCGTCCTGCGGTTGCTGACGTGCGGCACGGTCCTGGCGCGCGAAGGATGCCGCCAGGGTTTGTTCGATTTGAGCCCAAGGCGTGCTTTGGCGATTTCACCTGCGACATCGAGATATCGATTGATCACGATCCGCTCGTCAAACTCACGCATCATTTTTTCACGCCCGCGCTGCCCCATCGCCTCAAAATCATCGCGGCCCATTTCAATCATTCGCTGCATCTTGTCGGCCAGATCGCCCGCATCCCGCAAGCGGCATAAAAACCCTGTCACCCCATCGTCCAGCGTATCCCGACAGCCCGGCGCATCCGTGGTAATGATCGGCTTCGCCAAGGCTGCCGCCTCCAGCAGCGTCCGTGGAACGCCTTCTCTGTAAAAAGACGGCAACACCACACAGTCCGCATCGCGCAGATAGGGCACGACATCGTCTGTCGAGCCCAGATAGCGAACGACACCCTCCTCCACCCACGCCTCTACCTGTGCGCGCGGTATCGCCGACGGGTTCTGCACATCCAGAAAACCCAGCAAGCGAAACTCTGCCGCCGGATATTTCTGCCTTACCTTGCGCGCGGCCTCTACATACTCGCCCACGCCCTTGTCCCACAACATGCGCGCCACCAGCAGAAACACCGGCGCATCAGCCGGCCGCGCGATGGGCGTGGTGGGCGAAAAGCGGCTCAAGTCAACACCCGAACCCGGCAAACGCTCGGCCTGCTCTGGCCGCACCCACCCGCTGTTCACAAACACCGCCATGTCGTCCAGGTTCTGAAAAAACACCCGGTGTGCGCGGCCAAAGGTCAGGCGGTACAGCGTTTGGGCCACCCGCGTGACCAGTGACTTGCGAATGAAGGTCCGGCCCAGGCCCGACACATTGGGCACAAACGGAATGCGCAGCGCAATGCAGGCCAGCGCCGAATACAGATTGCCCTTGGGCGTGTAGCTCAGCACCAGGCCCACCCGATGGCGACGAAACACTGCCCCCAAACCCAGCACCGACTGCAGCTCGCGCAGCGGATGCGTACCGCCGCCTGAAATGGGCACGGCCTCAAACGCAATGCCTGCATCGCGAATGCGCTGGGCGTAGGCATCGTCCGGCGCCACCGCCACCACGGTGTGGCCTGCCGCCTGCAATAGCCAGCATCAGATTGAGCCGGAAATTGAACAGATACCAACAGGTATTGGAGACAACGGCAATGCGCATTTATCGCTTTAGATTTCTATAAAAATTCTCGTGACTGCCATGCGCGAGCAGAACAATTGTCTCTTCTGTGACCTCATAAGCCAGCAACCACTGCTGAGTGTTGTGCTTGTATTTCACAACCCTGACGCCAGCGAGGTCACCCTTTTTCATCTCCCCGGCTTCGGGTTGATCCACAGGCGCACGCAACTGCTCATCCAATGCATTCTTCTCTGCCGGATGCAAGCCCTTGATGTCCCGAGCGAACCTCGGGGTAACAAGAAACTTCACTTAATCAAACTTGTAGTCGCTGAGCATGCCCGCAGCAGCCTCCTGCCGACTGATCAGAATTTCACGAATCATGCCCACAGGCAGGTCTGGGTTGTCCTCGGCTGCTTTACCCAGTTGAGCCCAGTACTCGATTTGCTTGGTGACCGAGCGGTGCATGGCCACTGCGTAGGGGCGGGCTGAGTCCACCAGTTGATCCGAAATTTTAAGTGCTGAAGTCATTGAATTCTCCAAGAATAGGTTGCAAT
>JBCKPE010000006.1:0-40287 GCA_038901875.1 Burkholderiaceae bacterium | reverse complement strand
ATGATCACTGCTGACTGAGGCCCAGGGTTCGTAACCGACCTGCGCTGTTACGGCATTTGCGAGATTTGTGTCGTCAGATGGCGTGTGCACAATGAGATCCTCGGGATGAACATTGAAGCTTTCCGCCGGGATGGACGGGACATCTAAGTTAACTCCTGCTCCATGCTTCGTCCGTGCGCTTACGCACATTGAGCGCCGGGAAGACCCACTTGACTCCGGCCTTCTGTGCGCTGGCGCACAGAACGACGCCGGATTCAGTGTTATTGTTCATCTCGGTCCTGCGTCATGGTCCATGGCGCAGGTCTCAATCCAAACCTTCATAGGAGTTAGACATGACAATCACGCTGAAACGACTGCTTTGCCACTTTCTGGCGATCCTCATGGTGATGGCGCCCTTTCAAACCGGCCAGGCCAGCATGATCGGAACCGATCAAATGCTTTCCGCCACCACAGCGCAGGCCGAGCGCGCGACCGTGTTGAACTTTCTCAGCCGCTCCGAAACCATTAGCCAACTCGAGTCCCTGGGCCTTGACCCACAATCCGCCAAGAGCCGCGTCGAAGCTATGACCGATACAGAGGTCGCCACGCTCGCCGGGAAAATCCAGGCCCTGCCTGCTGGTGCTGACGGCCTGGTCTTGCTGGTTCTGGTGGTTTTCATCATCTGGTACTTCGCGTTCCGGCGTTAAGAAATTCGTCACGTACGTCGGACCGTATGATCGATTCGCCGGGAGCCATGGTTCCGGTTTCCTGGTACCGTTTCGCCCGCCTGAGCGCGGGCGTACTTTTGCTGCTGGCCGCGCTTGGCGGCTGCGCCGCCATGGTGCCGCAAACCATGGACTTGCGGTCGGCCTGGCCGGACGGCGTGCCAGACCGCGTCGAAATGGTCGAAGTTCCATTCTTCCCTCAGCGGGATTACCAATGCGGACCTGCCGCACTGGCGACCGCGCTGGTCCATATAGGCGCCCCGGTCACGCCCGATGACCTTGTCCAACAGGTCTACTTGCCGGGGCGCCAGGGCAGCCTGCAAGTCGAAATGCTGGCGACGCCGCGCCGCCGCAGCCTGGTGTCCTACCAGTTGGCACCGCGTTTGGACCACCTGCTGCGGGAGGTCGCCGCCGGCAATCCAGTGATCGTGCTGCAGGACAATGGCGCAGGTTTCATCACCAAATGGCACTACGCCGTTGTCGTCGGATTTAACTATGCGGCGGGCGAGTTGTACTTGCGCTCGGGCGAAACGAGGCGACTGGCGATCCCGTTCACCATCTTCGAGTACACATGGAAGAAAAGCGATTACTGGGCCATGGTGGTCATGCAGCCCGGTCGAACCCCGGTCACCGCCGAAGCGCCGGCCCATCTCCGCGCGATCACCGCGATGGAGCGGGTCGCTGATGCCCGCGCCGCGCTGTCAGCCTATGCCACGCATCTTGACCGCTGGCCGGACGACCTGGGCGCCGCAGTCGGGCTGGCCAACCAACACCATGCGCTGGGTGAGTTGAAGGACGCCGAGGCCATTCTGCGCCGCGCTGCCGAACGTCACGCCGATTCGGTGGTGGTGTTAAACAACCTTGCCCAGACCCTGTCTGATCAGGGGCGCCAGGCCGAGGCGTTGACCTTGGTTGAGCGGGCAGCTCAAATCAGCAGCCCGTTTGGCGCGACCGTGCTTGAGACACGCACGCTCATCCTGCAGAGAATGGAGAAGGGCAAGTAGTTCGCGCCACCGGTTTCATGGCGCGTCAGAGCGGACTGCGTCCGTTGATGACGCGCAGCAGGATCACGATGATGGCAATCACCAGCAGAACGTGGATAAACCCACCCATGGTGTAGGAACTGACCAGTCCCAGCAGCCATAGGATGACAAGGATGACGGCGACGGTGTAAAGCATGGAGTTCTTCCTTGTGGCAGCACTGCCCATTGAATTGGGCGTGTTGCCGTGATCCTGACCGTACTTGCAGTGATGCTCCGTGCGTTCGCGTACTTACGCGCAGGAATTTTTCACCTAGCCTCGAAGCAACTTGGAGAATCCGATGCTGACGCAGATTGCGGAGCGACGTCTGATCGCCAACCGGCTGCTCGCCGCCGTGGGGCGCGCGGCATACCGGCGGCTGATGGCCGAGCTCGAACCGGTTGCGCTCACGTTCGGCATGTCTATTTCCCCAACGACTCGCTGGTTTCCCTGTTGACCCTGGTTGATCGCCACCTGGCCCTGGAGGTAGGCATGGTTGGCCGCGAAGGCATGGTCGGCGTGGCGTTCGCGCTGGGAATTGGCACCAGTCCGATGCGCGCCTTGGTGCAGGGCGCCGGCACGGCCCTGCGCATCGAGGCGGCGCCATTTCGGAAGGAATTCCGGCCATGGTTGCCGAACCGCGGATCCGAACATTGAAAGCCAGCATCAAGACTTTTCGCGCGTCCCTGCTCCAATGGAGCGCGCGATGGATGGCGCGCCTGCACGGCGACGCGCTGACGCAGCAGTACGCCTCGGCCGAACCACCGCTGCGCTCCGAACTGTTCAGCGCCGACCAGATGGAACGGCACGGCAAGACGCTGGCGGACTCGCACAAGCTGGCGCCGGCGCGCGGCCCCGACCGGTTGCTGTCGCGGCTGGCTGAAAACGAGTACATCCTACTCAACGCCTGCAAGTTGCTGACGGCGGCCGTCAAGGCGAACCGCCGGATCACGCCGGCCGCGGAGTGGCTGCTCGACAATTTTTATCTTATCGAGGAGCAGATCCGCACCGCCAAGAGGCATTTCCCCAAAGGATACAGCCGGGAATTGCCGCTGCTGGCCAGCGGCCCTTCGGCCGGGTTGCCACGCGTGTACGACATCGCGCTGGAGGCAATTTCGCACGGCGACGGGCGGGTGGACCCGGAAAGCCTCAACCGTTTCGTCGCCGCCTACCAGAAGGTTGCCGATCTCAAGCTCGGGGAATTGTGGGCGATCCCGATCATGCTGCGCCTGGCCCTGATCGAAAACCTGCGCCGCGTCGCCGTCCGCGTCGCCGTCGGCATGGTAGACCGCAACCAGGCCGACGCCTGGGCCGACCAGATGGTAGCCGTCGCGCAGGCGGACCCGAAGAGCCTGATCCTGGTGATCGCGGACATGGCCCGCTCGAACCCTCCGCTGGTCGACTCTTTCGTCGCCGTGCTGGTGCGTCGCCTGCAAGGCCACAGTTCGGTGTTGGCGCTGCCACTCACCTGGATCGAACAGCACCTGGCCGAGTTCGGCCTGACCATCGAACAAATGGTGCAGTCGGAAACCCAGAGCCAGGCGGCCAACCAGGTCTCCATCAGCAACAGCATAGGCAGCCTGCGTTTCCTTGGGGCCATGGATTGGCACGAATTCGTCGAATCGATGAGCACCGTCGAACAGAAGCTGCGCGAGGATCCCGATGGTGTCTACGGCAGGATGGATTTTTCCACCCGCGACCAGTACCGGCACGTTATCGAAAAGATCGCCCGGCGCAGCCAGTTGTCCGAAGACGACGTCGCGCGCAAGGCCATCCAGCTGGCGCACCAGGGCGAGGCCCGAACCGGCGCGGCGGCCGACGAACGCTCGGCGCATGTCGGTTATTACCTGATCGACGACGGGCTGGCGCAACTGGAGCACGAAGCACAGGCGCCCCCGGCGCTCGCCGAGGCCCTGCGCCGACTGGGCAGCCGGTTCCCGTTGCTGTTTTATCTTGGCAGCATCACGCTGCTGACCGTGCTGGTCGCCGGCGGCTTGCTCGACAAGGCCAGTGCCGACGGACTGCCTGGCTGGGTGCTGGCACTGATGCTCGTTCCCGCGCTGCTGGGCGCGAGTCAGTTGGCGCTGGCGCTGGTGAACTGGCTGGCGACCCTGCTGGCCATACCCCAGGCACTGCCGCGCATGGACTTTTCGCTTGGCATCCCGGTTGAATCGCGCACGCTGGTGGTGGTCCCCACCATGCTGGTCAACCTGCAAAACGTTGCCGAACTGGTGGAAGCGCTGGAGGTCCGCTTTCTGGCGAACCGGGACGCCAACCTGCACTTCGGCCTGTTGACCGACTTTGGCGATGCCGACGAGGAAACCCAGCCGGCGGACCAGCCGTTGTTGCAACGGGCCCGCGAGGGCATCGAGGCGTTGAACATCAAGTATGGCAACACCGGCAGCGACGCTTTCTTCCTGTTTCACAGACCACGCCGCTGGAACACCGGTGAGCGCCTCTGGATGGGCTACGAACGCAAGCGCGGAAAACTCCGAGCGCTCAATGCGCTGCTGCGCCACGGCTCGATGGAACCATTCTCGCTGGTCGTCGGCGCCACCGCGATCCTGCGGCAGGTGAAATACGTGATCACGCTGGACACCGACACCCAGTTGGCGCGCGACTCGGCGCGGGAGTTTGCCGCGGCCATGGCCCACCCGCTGAACCGCGCGCGTTACGACCCGACCCTGCAACGCGTGAGTGTGGGGTACGGCATCCTGCAGCCGCGCATGGCCGTGAGCCTTCCCAGCACGAATCGCTCGCGTTATGCGCAGCTCTGCGGTAGCGAGCCCGGCGTGGACCCCTATACGCGCGCGGTCTCAGACGTCTACCAGGATCTGTTCCGCGAGGGCTCGTTCATCGGCAAGGGCATCTACGACGTCGATGCGTTCGAGCAGTGTCTGAAGGACCGCTTTCCCGAAAACCGGATCCTCAGCCACGATCTGCTGGAGGGCTGCTACACGCGTGCGGGCTTGCTGAGCGACGTGCAGCTGTACGAGGACTATCCGTCGCGTTACAGCGCGGACACCAGCCGCCGTCACCGCTGGATCCGCGGGGATTGGCAGATCGCGGCCTGGCTGCTGTCGCGCGTGCCGGGCCCGGACGGCGGGTTTCTGCACAGTCCCCTGTCCAAACTTTCCCAATGGAAAATCTTCGACAACCTGCGGCGCAGCCTGGCGCCCGCGGGGTTGCTGGCCCTGTTCCTGCTGGGCTGGGCCGCGCTGCCGTCGGTCCTGTACTGGACGCTGTGCGTGATCGGCATCATGTTCCTCACGCCGGTGCTGCGCTCATGCCTGGATCTGCTGAAAAAACCCAAGGACGTTGGGCCGGGCCGCCATGTGTCCGGCACGCTGCGAATCGCCGGCCGGCGATTCGCGCAGGAAGCGCTCACGCTTGCCTGCCTTCCCCATGAGGCCTTCTTCAGCCTGGACGCGATTCTGCGCACGGCCGCCCGCATGCTGTTCACGCACCGGTTGCTGCTGGAATGGAATCCGTCGGGCGGCGCGCAATCTGGCTTGGTCAACGCCAGCCACGGCGAGCGCGCGGCCGATCCCGGTGGCATCGCGGAGCTGGTGCAAACATGCAGAACGATGTGGGTGGCCCCGGCCATGGCCGCGACGGTGGCCTTGGGCCTGGCCGCGACCCGGCCGCTGGCGCTGGTGGTTGCCGCACCCGTGCTGTGCCTCTGGTTTGCCGCGCCCGCCGTCGCCTGGTGGGTCAGCCGGCCGCTGCACCGCCGGCGCGCCAGGCTGCGACCCGAGCAGACCATCTTTCTGCAAAAGCTCGCCCGCAGGACCTGGGGGTTTTTCGAAACCTTCGTCACGGCCGAGCACCATTGGCTGCCTCCGGACAACTACCAGGCGTATCCGGTTGCCGTCGTGGCCCACCGCACCTCACCGACCAACATGGGGCTGGCGCTGCTGGCCAACCTGTCCGCTTGGGACTTCGGCTACATCTCCGCAGGCGAGTTGCTGGAGCGCACCGCGAAGGCGCTGCAGTCCATGCGCACGCTGGAGCGCTACCAGGGCCATTTCTACAACTGGTACGACACGCTGGACCTGAAACCGCTGCCGCCGCGCTACGTGTCGTCGGTGGACAGCGGCAACCTGTCGGGGCATCTGCTGACCCTGCGCCCCGGCCTGCTGGCGCTGGCCGACCAGAAGATCCTCCATCCGAGATCGTTCGAGGCCTTGAGCGACACGATGGGGCTCCTGCTGGACGCCGCGGCGCAAACCGTATCGGGACCCTTCACCCAGGCGCTGATCCAATTGCGGCGCGACATCGAGTCTGCCTGCGATTCCAGGCCCGCCACGGTCGAAGCGGCCAGGGTCTGGCTGGATCGGCTCACCGACTCCACCGCCGCACTGGCCAGCCAGGCCAGCGAGTTCGGCGCCGACGCCGCAACCGCACCCTCGGACGAATTGAATTCATGGGCGCGCGCGCTGCTGCGGCAATGCCGGCAGGCACGCGATGAGCTGAAGTGGCTCGCCTGCTGGACCGAGCTGCCAGCCGCACCCCAGGGCTTGCACGACCGTTTGCGGCATCTGCCGGCTTTCGGCGCGATTCCGACCTTGCGCGAGTTGTCAACCTTGGAAGCCGCGTTGTCGCGCACCTTCCATGACGGGCCTGGCAACCCGACCACCCGCTGCGAACTCGATTGGCTTGACGCGCTGCGCCCGCTGGTCGCGCTGGCAGGCCTGCGCGCGAGCGAGCGAATCGCGGCCAGCGAAGACCTGGCGCAGCAAGCCGGCGAGCTCGCGTCGCTGTCGTGTGGTTTCCTCTACGACGATGCCCGCCACCTGATGAGGGTCGGCTACAACGTCGATGAGCACCGCAGCGATACCGGACACTACAACCTGCTCGCCTCGGAGGCGCGGCTGTCCACTTTCGTGGCCATCGCCCAGGGCGAAATACCGCAGGAGAGCTGGTTCGCGCTGGGGCGCCTGCTGACCGCTGCCGGCGGCGATCCGGTCCTGCTGTCCTGGAGCGGTTCGATGTTCGAGTACCTGATGCCCATGGTGGTGATGCCGAACTACGAAAACACGCTGCTGGACCAGACCTGCCAGGCCGCGGTGAAGCGCCAGATCGCCTACGGGAACCAGCGCGGTGTTCCATGGGGGATTTCCGAATCCGGCTACAACGCGGTCGACGCCAGCCTCATTTACCAGTACCGGGCGTTCGGCGTGCCGGGGCTGGGACTCAAAAGCGGCCTCGCCGAGGACTTGGTCGTCGCGCCCTACGCGTCGGCGCTTGCGCTGATGGTGAGCCCTGAGGCCGCCTGCCAGAACCTGCAACGCCTGGCCGACGATGGCGTGCTGGGCCGCTACGGTATGTACGAAGCGATCGATTTCACGCCATCGCGCCTGCCGCGCGGGCAGGCCAGCGCCATCGTCCAGTCCTTCATGGCGCATCACCAGGGGATGAGCCTGCTTGCGCTGGCCCACCTTCTGCTCAACCGCCCGATGCAACAGCGCTTCGAGTCCGATCCGCTGTTCCAGGCGACCCGGTTGCTGCTGCAGGAGCGCATACCCGTCGCTGCGGCATTTCACCTGCATGCCGCAGAGCTGTCCGGCATTCGCACCACGACCATCGGCCCGGAGATGCCGATGCGCGTGCTCAAGAGCGCCGACACGCCGATGCCGCAAGTGCAGTTGCTGTCCAACGGCCGCTACCATGTGATGGTGACCAACGCCGGCGGCGGCTACAGCCGCTGGAAGGATTTCGCCGTCACCCGCTGGCGCGAGGACGGCACCCGCGACAACTGGGGTGCGTTCTGCTACCTGCGCGATGTCGCGAGCGGGGAATTCTGGTCGACCGCGCATCAGCCCACGCTCAAGCGGGCCGATGCCTACGAGGCGATTTTCTCCGAGGCGCGGGCGGAGTTTCGCCGGCTCGACCACCAGTATGAAACGCATACCGAGATCGTGGTGTCGCCGGAGGACGACATCGAGCTGCGCCGCGTACGCATCACCAACCGAGCGAGCGCGCGGCGCACCATCGAGGTCACCAGCTACGCCGAGGTGGTGCTCGCGTCGCCGACCGCGGACGCGCTGCACCCGGCCTTCAGCAACCTGTTCGTGCAGACCGAAATCATCCGCAGCCGGCAGGCCATCCTGTGCACCCGACGGCCCCGCGCCATTGACGAACAGGTGCCCTGGATGTTCCACCTGGTGGCGGTGCACGGCGCCGAGTCCGGGGAGGTTTCCTATGAGACCGATCGCATGCGATTCATCGGCCGTGCCCGCGCCAGCGACTCGCCACTGGCGATGCACGACACCGCGGCCCTGTCGGACAGCCAGGGCTCGGTGCTCGATCCGATCGTGGCGATCCGCTACCGGATCACGCTCGATGCCGAACAGACGGCCACCATCGACGTCGTTTCCGGCATCGCCGATACGCGCGCCGCGGCGTTGCGCCTGGTCGGCAAATACCGGGACCACCGTCTTGCCGACCGGGTGTTCGATCTGGCCTGGACCCACGGCTGGGTGAACCTGCAACAGATCAATGCCTCCGAATCCGACGCGCAACTCTACGAGCGACTGGCCGGGTCGGTGATTTACGCCAATCCCTTGCTGCGCGCGGACCCCGGCATCCTGGAACGCAACCGGCACGGCCAGTCCGGCCTGTGGGCCTACGCCATATCCGGCGATCTGCCGATCGTGCTGCTGCAGATCGGCGACCTGGCGAACATCGAACTGGTGCGCCAACTGGTGCAGGCGCATGCCTACTGGCGCCTCAAGGGACTCGCCGTGGATCTGGTGATCTGGAACGAGGATCACGCCGGCTACCGCCAGCTGCTGCAGGAGAAAATCATGGGACTGATCGCCGCCGGCCTCACCGCCAATTTGACCGAGCGCCCCGGCGGCATCTTCGTGCGCTCGACGGAACAGATGTCGACCGAGGACCGCACCCTGTTCCAGGCGGTCGCCCGGGTCATCATCACCGACACGCGCGGCGCGCTAGCCGACCAGATCAACCGCCGCGGCCCGAAGGGCAAGCGCGAAGCGGCCCTGCCTTGGCTGGGTCCGACCCGCCAGGTTTCAGCCCGCCCGCCCGCCACGCCGCCGAGCCACACCGGCGCGACAGGCGCCAGCGATTTGCCGCGGCCCGACCTGCTGTTCTTCAACGGCCTGGGCGGCTTCGCCACGGATGGACGCGAGTACGTCATCAGCACCGCGCCCGGGCAAACGACGCCCGCCCCCTGGGCCAACGTGATCGCCAACGAACACTTCGGCACGGTCATCTCGGAATCCGGCGCAGCCTACACCTGGAGCGAAAACGCCCACGAGTTCCGCTACACCCCCTGGGGCAACGATCCAGTCGGCGATTCAGGCGGCGAAGCGATCTACCTGCGTGACGAAGACAGCGGTTATTTCTGGTCCCCGACACCGCTGCCCTGCGGCGGAGCCACGGGCTATGTCACGCGCCATGGATTCGGCTACAGCGTGTTCGAGCATGAGGAGGACGGCATCCGCTCCGAACTCACCGTTCATGTGGACCGGCAGGCAGCGGTCAAGTTCTCGGTGCTGCTCATCCACAACCAATCGGGCCGGCCGCGCCGGTTGTCCGCCACCGGCTACGTGGAGTGGGTGTTGGGCGACCTACGGCCCAAATCGGCGATGCATGTCATCACCGAAATCGACCCGGCCAGCGGGGCGCTTCGCGCGCGCAATCCCTACAGCGTCGAGTTCGCCGACCGGGTCGCCTTCTTCGACGCGGACGACGCGACGCGAGGCGACAACGTGACCGTCAGCGGGGACCGCACTGAGTTTCTCGGGCGCAATGGCACGCTGAGGAGCCCGCTGGCGATGACCCGCGCCAAGCTGTCCAACAAGGTGGGCGGGGGCTTGGACCCCTGTGGCGCGATCCAGGTGCCGCTCGAGCTGGCCGACGGGCAGCAGCGCCAGGTCATCTTCCGGCTCGGCGCCGCGGGCCGGCGCGGCAGCGACGACGCCGGCGAGCTGGTGCGCGGCCTGCGTGGGCCGCAGGCCGCGCACCAGTCGCTGGCCGCCGTGCGCGAATACTGGAGCAACGTGCTGGGCGCGGTTCAGGTGGAGACACCCGACGCGGCACTCAACCTGCTCGCCAACGGCTGGCTGCTGTACCAGACCCTGGCCTGCCGCGTCTGGGCCAGAAGCGGGTATTACCAATCGGGCGGCGCCTATGGTTTTCGCGATCAGCTGCAGGACACCATGGCCCTGGTGCATGCGCAGCCGCTGCTGCTGCGCGAGCATTTGCTGCGCTGCGCCGCACGCCAGTTCATCGAGGGCGATGTGCAGCATTGGTGGCATCCGCCCTTCGGCCGTGGGGTGCGCACCCATTGCTCGGACGACTTCCTGTGGTTGCCCCAGGCGACCTGCCGTTATGTGCTGCATACCGGGGACCGCGCCGTGCTGGACGAATCCATCCCTTTCCTGGAAGGACGGCCGGTCCCCCCGGGGGACGACTCCTACTACGATCTGCCGGCCCGCTCCGAGCGCAGCGCCACGCTGTACCAGCACTGCGTTCGCGCCATTCTCAACGGCCTGCGCTTTGGCACGCACGGCTTGCCGCTGATGGGTTCCGGGGACTGGAACGACGGGATGAATCTGGTCGGCATACAGGGCAAGGGCGAAAGCGTGTGGCTGGGCTTTTTCCTGCACGACACGCTGCGCCGGTTCAGCGTGCTTGCGCGCGCCCACGCCGACGCCGCCTTCGCCGAGCACTGCGACAGCGAAGCCGACCAGCTGCGCCTCAACCTTGACCAACATGGTTGGGACGGCGGCTGGTACCGCCGCGCCTACTTCGATGACGGATCGCCGCTCGGATCGGCGCTCAATCCCGAGTGCAAGATCGATTCGATCGCGCAAAGCTGGTCGGTGCTGTCCGGCGCCGGTGATCCGGTGCGCGCGCGCACGGCGATGCAGGCGCTGGACCAGCGCCTGGTGCGCCGCGATCAAGGGCTGGTGCAACTGCTGGATCCGCCGTTCGACCAATCGGCGCTGAACCCCGGCTACATCAAGGGCTATGCGCCAGGCGTCAGGGAAAACGGCGGGCAATACACACATGGCGCCATCTGGGCGGCGATGGCCTTCGCCACCTTGGGCGACCACTTGCGCGCCTGGGAACTGTTCAACCTGATCAATCCCGTGAACCACGGCAACTCCGCCGAGACGATCAGCAGGTACAAGGTGGAACCTTACGTCGTGGCGGCCGACGTGTATGCCATCTCCCCGCACACCGGCCGCGGCGGCTGGACCTGGTATACCGGATCGGCCGGCTGGATGTACCGGCTGATCCTCGAATCGCTGCTGGGGTTGCGCGTCGAAGCAAACACCATGCGCGTCGTGCCGTGTTTGCCGCCCGACTGGACGGGTTTCAAGCTGCGTTACCGCTACCGCGACACCATCTATTCGATTGCCGTGCGGCAGGGCGACCAAGCCAGTCTGACGCTCGACGGCGTCGTGCAACCCGATGGGACGATCACCCTGGTCGACGACCGCCAGCAACATGCGGTCGAAGCGCGAATACGCGGGGCGAGCGCATAGCTGGATGGCGTGGACCCTCCGCGACCGTACCCGGTCTCGTCGGCGTCGTTGCAGATGCTGGCGATAGCACGAGGCATCGCGCTCGGATTTGCAGCAGGCCGCCGGCCCTCACCCCAGCCCTCTCCCGCAGGCGGGAGAGGGGGCATGTGGCTCCCTCTCCACCGTATTCGGGGGAGAGGGTTGGGGTGAGGGGGTGCACGCGCGTCCTGCCAAACGTTCTCGCTGAGCAAGCGTTTCGAGAGTTCTGTGTTGATGGAGCAGGGGTCGAGCGGATCAAAATGAGTTCGATCCCGGACCCATTTCAGATCGCTCCGTTGGTCAACTCCTCCGGATCGGAGCGGTCGCCGGAGGTGGGGAAATCCAGGGCCTTGGCGACCCGTCGGCAGACCCCGCCAGCGCGACCACATTCGCTCCTGCAACGGACGCGCGGCAGCGTACAGATCTCGCGATACGCTGCTTCACGCCAGTTGGCCAGGTGCACTCGCCAAGGTGCGCTCCCGGGTCCAGGCCATGAAGCTCCCGGCGTCCATCGGTTTGGCGACGAAGTAGCCCTGCACCAACTGGCAGCCAAGGTGCACCAGCAGATCCCAGTCCTGCTGCGTCTCGACCCCTTCGGCCACCGAAGTGATATGCAGCTTGTGGGCCATGTCGAGGCTGGATTCAAGGATGACCCGGGCCGAAGGCTGCCGGACCGCATTCGCCACGAATGACTGATCGATCTTCAGCTCGGAGAAGGCAATCCGCATGAGCTGCTGCATCGACGAATAACCGGTGCCGTAGTCGTCGATCGACAGGCCAAAACCCTTCATGCGCAGCCGCGAGAGGTTTTCCAGCACCCTGCCGACGTTGCTCATGGTGGCGGATTCGGTGACTTCCAGGATCATGTGCCGCAGCTCGCGGTTTTCGGCCCGAACCAGTTCGGTCACGCGCTCGGCCAGCTTCACGTCGGCCAGTGAATTGATCGACAGATTGACCGAGACCGTGACATCGTCCCCGAGTTGCGCAAAGTTGACTTGAATCGCAAAATCGGGCACGCTACACCCTTTCGTGCGCACCAGGAGACAACAACCATGATTCCAGCCGCATTCGACTACCATGCGCCCCGCTCTATTGGCGAGGCGATTTCCCTGCTGTCCAGCCTTGGCGACGATGCCAAGCTGCTGGCCGGCGGTCACAGCTTGCTGCCGATGATGAAGTTGCGCTTTGCGGCGCCAAGCCATCTGATCGACCTGGGCAAGATCCCCACGCTGCGCGGCATCACCCAGGTGGGCAACGAAATCCACATCGGCGCGATGGCCACCGAGCACGACCTGCTCCACTCCAAGCTGCTGGCCGACAAGGTGCCGCTGCTGGTCGAGGGCGCGGGCTGGATTGCCGACCCGCAAATTCGCTACAAGGGCACGATCGGCGGCGACATCTCGCACGGCGACCCCGGCAACGACCACCCGGCCTTGATGCTGGCGCTGGATGCCTCCTTCGTCTTGACCGGCCCGAAGGGCGAGCGCGTCGTCAAGGCCGACGGTTACTTCCTCGGCATGTATTCAACGCTGCTGGAGCCCGGCGAAATCCTCACGCAAATCCGCGTGCCTGTTCCCGCCGCCGGCAGCGGCTGGTCGTACCAGAAACTCAAGCGCAAGACCGGCGACTTCGCCACCGCCGCCACCGCCGTCCAGCTGCAAATGAATGGCGCCAACGTTGCCAAAGTCGCCATTGCGCTGACCAATGTCGGCTCGACCGCCCTCAAGGCCAAGGCCGCCGAAGACTACTTGACCGGCAAGCCGATCAACAGCGCCAACATCGCCGAGGCGGCACGCCTGGCCATGAGCATCTGCGACCCGGCCCCCGACCAGCGCGGCGACGTCGCCTACAAGACCGCCATGTGCGGCGAGATGACGCAGCGCGCGCTGCTGGCTGCGCATGCGCGAGCCAAGGCCTAAATCACAAGAACACAGGAGACAAGAAAATGGCGAAAACACAAAAAGTGTCCTTCAAGCTCAACGGCAAAGACGTCAGCGCCGAGGTCGAACCGCGCGAGCTGCTGATCCATACGCTGCGCGAGAGGCTGGCGCACACTGGCCCGCACATCGGTTGTGAAACCTCGCATTGCGGTGCCTGCACGGTCGATATCGACGGCATGTCGGTCAAGTCCTGCACCGTGCTGACGGTGCAATGCGACGGCGCCGACATGCTCACGGTCGAAGGTCTCGAACAAGGTGGCGTGCTGCACGCCCTGCAACAGGCCTTTCACGAAGAGCACGGCCTGCAATGCGGCTACTGCACGCCCGGCATGATCACGCGCGCCTACCGTTTGCTCAAGGAGAACCCGAACCCGACCGAGCAGGAAATCCGCTACGGCATCGCCGGCAATCTGTGCCGCTGCACCGGCTACCAGAACATCGTCAAGGCGGTGCAGTCCGCCGCCAAGAAACTGGCCGCCGTGCCGGCCTGACCGGCCTCGCATCCGTCCGCACACGCATACAACCGCTGCACCGAACACACAGGAGAATTCAAATGGGCAATATGGCTGAACTCAAGGAACGCGAAGACAAACTGCAGGGCATGGGCACCTCGCTGCTGCGCAAGGAGGATGCGAAATTCATCCGTGGCCAGGGCAACTACATAGACGACGTCAAGCTGCCGGGCATGCTGTTCGGCGCCATCGTGCGCAGCCCGTATGCGCATGCGAACATCAAGGGCATAAACAAGGCCAAGGCCCTGGCCTGCCCGGGCGTCGTGGCCGTGCTGACCGCCGACGACCTGAAGCCCGTCAAGCTGGACTGGATGCCCACCCTGGGCAGCGACGTGCAGGCCGTGCTGGCCGACAAAAAGGTCTGCTTCCAGATGCAGGAAGTCGCCATGGTGCTGGCCACCGACCGCTACGCCGCCGCTGACGGCGCCGCGCTGGTCGAGGTGGACTACGAAGAACTGCCGGCCATCGTCGACCCCAAGAAGGCCATGCTGCCCGACGCGCCCATCATTCGCCCCGACATCGCCGAACGGACGGAAGTCGGCCACGGCCCGCGCACCCACCCCAACCACATCTTCACCTGGGAGGCCGGTGACAAGGCCGCCGCCGATACCGCGTTCAAGAACGCCGAAGTCATCGTGCGCGAAGAGATCCTCAACCCGCGCGTGCATCCCTGCCCGCTGGAAACCTGCGGCTGCGTCGCGTCGTTCGACAAGGCCACCGGGCACCTGACGGTCTATATGACCTCGCAGGCGCCGCACCTGGTGCGCACGGTGCTGGCCATGCTCTCGGGCATTGCCGAGAGCAAGATCCGCGTCGTCGCCGGCGACATCGGCGGCGGCTTCGGCAACAAGGTGCCGATCTATCCGGGCTACGTCGTTGCCATCGTCGCGTCCATCGTCACCGGCGTGCCGGTCAAGTGGATCGAGACGCGCATCGAGAACATCTCCACCACCGGTTTTGCGCGCGACTATCACGGCGTGGGCGAACTGGCGGCCGACAAGAATGGCGTCATCAAAGGCCTGCGTTTCACCGCGCTGGCCGACCACGGCGCGTTCAACTCGCATGTCTCGGCGACCAAGCTGCCGGCCGGCCTGTTCTCGATCTGCACCGGCTCGTATGCCATCCCCAACGCCTATTGCCGGGTCGATGCGGTCTTCACCAACAAGGCGCCGGGCGGCGTGGCCTATCGCTGCTCGCTACGCGTGACGGAAGCCGTCTACCTGATCGAACGCATGATCGACATCCTGGCGCAAAAGCTCGACATCGACAAGGCCGAAATCCGGCGCCGCAATTTCGTCAAGCCCGAACAGTTCCCCTACACCACCTCGCTGGGCTGGACGCTGGACAGCGGCAACTACGAGACCGCGCTGGACAAGGTTCTCAAGGCCTGTGACTACGAAGGCCTGCGCAAGGAACAGGCCGCCAAGCGCGCCGACCCGGATTGTCCGACGCTGATGGGCATTGGCTTGGTGTCCTTCACCGAGGTCGTCGGGGCCGGCCCGACCAAGATCTGCGACATCCTGGGCATCGGCCTGTTCGATAGCTGCGAGATCCGTATCCACCCAACCGGCGGTGTCATTGCCCGCCTGGGCACCAAATCGCAGGGCCAGGGCCACGAGACTACGTATGCCCAGATCATCGCCACCGAGCTGGGCCTGCCGGCCAGCGACATCGTCGTCGAAGAGGGCGACACCGACAAGTCACCGTACGGTGCCGGCACCTGGGGCTCGCGCTCCACGCCGGTGTCCGGCGCGGCCACCGCACAGGCGGCCCGCAAGATCAAGGACAAGGCCAAGAAAATCGCCGCGCATCTGCTCGAAGTCGCCGAGGGCGACCTGGACTGGGAAATCGACCGCTTCACGGTCAAAGGCAACCCGAGCCAGCACAAGACCATGAAGGAAATCTGCATGGTCTCGCACACCGGCAACCTGCCCGCCGGCATGGAGCAAGGCCTGAACGCCGTGTCCTACTACGACCCGCCCAACATGACCTTCCCCTTCGGCTCTTACCTGTGCGTGGTCGATATCGACAAGTTCACCGGCGAAACCAAAGTGCGCCGTTTCTACGCGCTGGACGACTGCGGCGTGCGTATCAACCCGATGATCATCGAAGGCCAGATCCACGGCGGGCTGACCGAAGCCTACGCCGTGGCCTTCGGCCAGCAGATCCCGTTTGACGACCGCGGCAACCACCTGGGCAACAGCCTGATGGACTACTTCCTGCCCACCGCGATGGAAACCCCACATTGGGAGACCGACCATACCGTCACCCCCTGCCCGCACCACCCGATCGGCGCCAAGGGTGTGGCCGAGTCGCCGCACGTCGGCGGCATCCCGTGCTTCAGCAATGCCGTGGTCGACGCCTTTGCGCATCTGGGCGTCACCCACATGGACATGCCGCACAGCGCGTCCCGCGTCTGGCAAACAATCAATGCGCTGGGTGTCAATAAACGCTGAAGCGCAGGAACTAAAGTGCTTCCGGAAAACCACAGGTACTAATGTTAGTTCAGCTTGAAAAGACTTTTCCCATGCCCGCGTCGGCAGAAACGACATGGCTTCTGCTGCAGGACATCGTGGGCGTGGCCAGTTGCATGCCCGGCGCCAGCATCACCGAGCGCGTGGATGCCCAGCACTACAAGGGCACGGTTGCGGTCAAGTTCGGCCCGGCCAGCATGGCCTTTCGCGGCGAGGTGGAAGTCAAAGCCATTGATGCTGCAAGCCGCACGCTGCGCCTGATCGGCAAGGGCACTGACTTCACCGGCAGCTCCGGCGCATCGATGGATTTGACGGCGCGGATCGAGGCGGTGGACGCCTCCTCCTGCAACCTGGTTGGCACCAGCGAGGTGTCGATGAGCGGCAAAGCGGCCGCCTTTGGCGGACGCATGATGGGTTCGGTGGCCGACCAGGTGCTCAAACAATTTGCCGGCAACTTTGCGGCCAAGGTGCAGACCATGCAGGCGAGCCCTCCCGGATCGGGCGGCGCTGGCGCCGCAGCGGCGGCAGGCGCGGCCCCGGCGCCGACGCAGTTGAACGCCCTCGCCCTGGCCTGGGCCGTCATCAAGGATTGGCTGAAATCTCTGTTCTCGCCGAAGAAGGCATGACGTCAGAGCGCGCGCAGGAGTTGGCTGCTTGGCAGCAGGACCTGGCGCAGGCCGGCTACATCGCCGAACCCGGCCTGGTCGCTGCGCTGATGCTGATGCAGGATCTCCAGCGCCCCCTGCTGCTGGAGGGCGACGCCGGCGTGGGCAAGACCGAAGTGGCCAAGGTGCTGGCCACCATGCGCAAAACGCGCCTGATCCGGCTGCAATGCTACGAAGGCCTGGACGCCCATTCGGCCATGTACGAGTGGAACTACCAGCGCCAGTTGCTCGCCATCAAGCTGCTCGAGCACGACGATCGCGGTATCGAGCAAAAAGAGCAAGATATTTTTTCGGACCGCTACCTGCTCAAGCGCCCGCTGCTCGAAGCCATCAGCTGCGAACAACCGCCGGTGCTGCTGATCGACGAGGTGGACCGCGCTGACGAAGCCTTCGAGGCCTACCTGCTCGAGCTGCTGTCGGACTTCCAGCTCTCCATCCCCGAACTCGGCACGGTGTACGCCGTCAGCCGCCCGCTGGTGGTGATCACCTCCAATGGCACGCGTGAGCTGTCGGACGCCTTGCGCCGGCGCTGCCTGTACCAGTACATCGACTACCCCGACTACGACAAAGAACTCACCATCGTGCGCACCAAGGCGCCCGAGGTGCCGGCCACGCTGGCGCAGCAGATCGTGGCCTTCGTCCAGAGCGTGCGCCGCATGGAACTGCAAAAGAAGCCCGGCATCGCCGAGACGCTGGACTGGGCCGCCGCGCTCCTGCGGCTGGGCATTACGGTCATCGGCAAGGACGGCGCCGAGAACATCATGCAGACCCTCAGCGCCCTGATCAAGACGCGTGACGACCGCGTTGCCTTCTCGCGCGAAGTCGTCGCGCGGCTGGCTGCCGCATGTTAAGCACCGACGCAGACACGCTGGAAGCACGGCTGAGCACGCGCCTGGCGGGCTTTCCCGGCTTTTTGCGCGCCAACGGCTTTGCCGTGGGCGGCGGCGACGCCGTCGAAGTGCTGCGCACCGCCCAGCGCGTGGGCGTGATGGACCCCCACATCCTGCGCTGGAGCCTGCAAGCCCTGCTGTGCGGCCGCGTCGAAGAATGGCAGCGCTTCGACAAACTGTTCGACGCCTGGTTCCTGCCCGCCAACAAGTGGCAGCGCCCCGAGAAGCGCGGCTCCGACAAAGGTTTCCTGAGCGGCCATCAGCCGCAGGGCCCCGCCAGCGACCGTGAGGCAGCAGAAGACACCGAAGACATCCGCCCGCGCCAGACCGCCAGCCGCCAGGAATCTTTAAGCTCGACCGATTTTCGCGCGCTGACCGAACGCGAGCACGCACTCGACATTGAAGCACTGATGCGCCAGTTTGCCCGTCAGCTCAAGCACATCCGGCTGCGCCGCGAGGCCCGCGCGCGCCATGGACGGCGCCTGGACCTGCCCGCCACCATACGGCACAGCGTGGCCAGCGGCGGCACGCCCTTCCACCTGAAGTGGAAAGACCGCCGCCGCGTGCGCCCGCGCCTGGTGCTGCTGATCGACGTCAGCCGCTCCATGCAGCTGTACAGCTTTTTCTACCTGCGGCTGGCGCGCGCGCTCAGCGCCGAGTTGTCCGACGTGTACAGCTTCATCTTCCATACCCGGGTGACTGCTGTGTCGCAGTCGCTGCACGACCCCGACCCCTGGCGCGCGCAGGAGCGGCTGCACCTGGTGGCGCAGGGCTGGGCCGGCGGCACCCGCATCGGCGAAAGCCTGGCACAGTTCAACCGCGAGCACGCCGCCCGCATCGTGCATTCCCGCACCGCTGTCATTATTTTGAGCGATGGCTATGATACGGGGGAGCCGCAGGCACTGTCCGCTGCACTGGCGCAGCTTGGGCGCCGCGCGCGGCGAGTCGTCTGGCTCAACCCGCTGAGCAACCAGCCTGGGTACGAGCCGATCAGCCAGGGCATGCAGGCCGCTATGCCGCATCTGGACCTGCTTGCCGCCGGCGGCGACCTGGCCAGCATCAAGGCGGTATTGCCCAAGCTGATCGAGGCGCTGCGATGAGGCTCGGCACCCGGGCCAGCGCTTGCCGCCGGGCACGCTACCAACTGGAAGGAGTTTAGACATGGGATGCCAATTCAAAGCCAACGGCCTATACAGCCGCAGCACCGTGGGTGCTGTTCTGCTGGCAGCCGGCGCCGGCTCGCGCCTGGGCGGCAGACCGAAGTCGCTGCTGGAGCTCGGCGGTGTACCGCTGATCATGCGCCAGTTGATCGCCCTCTCGGGCGCCGGTGTGGACGAGGTCGTCGTCGTCCTCGGCCACCATGCGCAAGCCATCGAGGCCGCCATCGGGCAGTTCCCCATCACCCTAGTGCACAACCCCGCGCCCGACGACGGCCAGGCCTCATCGGTGCGCATCGGCCTGCAAGCGCTCTCCCCCAGGATGGACGCGATCATGGTGGCGCTGGCCGACCAGCCCCTGATCAACGAGCAAGACATCACCGCGCTGATCGGCGCCTACAAGAAGCGCGGCGACAAAGCCATGGTGGTGCCGCGGGTGACGTCGCCCGACGGCAGCACGGCGCCCGGCAACCCGGTGATCTTCGACGCCGCGTTGCACGAGGAGTGGCTGGCAGGCAGCGCCGAGTTCACCTGCCGCAAATGGCGCGAGGCACACCCGGAGCGGGTCTGCTGGTTCGACACCGACAACCAACGGTATCGCGTCGACATCGACACGCCCGAGGATCTGGAGCGATTCACGGCAAGCACCGGCCATGCGCTGACATGGCCGATGGCATTCGCGCACGAAACCATCGAATGACCAACCCGAACGGCGTCATGCTGCTGCGCTTGACACTGGCGCGTGCCTGCGCCTGGGGGCTGCTGCTTGCGGGCTGGGTCGGCGTCGGCAGCTTCGCGCTGCGGTTCGCGCCCTCGCTGAGCCACGGATTCGCGCTCATCGCTCTCTGGCTGCTGGCGCTTGGCGCAGCCGCTTCCGTCGCGACACGCGGCGGAGTGCGCCCTTGGGCGCGCGCCCTGATGCTGTGTGTCACCGCTTTGATGACCGTGATCGGGTTGTGGTCGGCTGCGCACGGCGGCGGCCTGCCCGCCGTGCTGCTGGCACTGCTCGGCTGGGCTGCGCTGACGGCGCTGGCCTCGGGCGTGGTGCGCAGCCTGCGCCTGGCACAGGCTTACCCGCTGGAACCACCGATCATTGCCGCGAGCTTGGGCGCATTGATTGCCGGCCTGGCGTTGGGCGACCCTGGCGACCTGCCGGCGCTGGCGCGGCGCCTCGCGGCGTTCGTCGGCACGGCAGCGCTCCTGCTCGTGCTGTTGCAGCGCTGGATCGACGAGCGGCCGCGCGCGCCCGGATGCCGTGCCGGCTTGTTCGATTGTTCGCTTCCAGCCTGGCCCGCGCTCGCCTGGCGCGACCCGTTGCAATGGCCGATGCTATTGGCCGGCCTGGCCATGCTGCCGATGATGGCCGCCTTGCCGCTGATGGCCGACTGGTGCCGCGCCCAGGGTCTGGCGCCGCAGGCGATGGTCATGCTTCATCTGGGGGCAATGTTCGTCCCGGCGCTGCTGCTCAGACAATTCATTGCCCGCTGGTCGGGGCACACCCTGGCGATCGTTTGCACCGTCTTGCTGGCATCAGGCGCAGCGCTGGTGGCGTGGGCCAGCGCGCCGATGGACCTGCTTGGCTTGGCCGTCACGCATGGCGCGGCCTGGGGTCTGGCCTGGAGCGGTCAGTTGTGGGCCCCTGCGCGGCGCGGCCAGCAAGGCACTTCGCCATTGCGCGCGGCTGCCGGATACGCGGTGCTGACGCTGGCCTTTGGGCTGATCGTCGAGCACTCCGGCGCAAGCGGCGTGGCCTTGGTGCACGCAGCACTGGGCCTGGCCGCGGCACTGGCCTGGCTGTTCAGATCGGCGGCCAGTCGCTGGTTTTCGGACACACCGGCTCATAGGCCTGCGCCAACTGTCCTGCCCTCGAGCGGACCTGGTGACGGCAGGTGATGCGCGCTCAATCGGCAAGCGCGTCAGCACTGGATCTGATTGCGGCAGTATTGCGCCAATTCAAGCACAGAGGCTCGTCCGCTGATTTGGCTTCTGGCCCGTGGCCCGACCTCCAGGCCTAGCTTGAACTCGTACTTGCGAAAGAACTCATCGAACAACTCGCCACCGAGCGTACCCCAGGCCATCAACTGGTCGGTGCGGGCGTCATGCTCCAGTAAGACGGCGCACAGAGGCTGCGGCGCCGGGCCGCTCAACACCTGCGCGCCCCTGGCCGGATCGTACTGGCTGTGCTCAGCGCAGCAGTGAATCAACTCATCACGCACACCCCGGGCTGCCCTGATCTTGCGAAAGCTGATGAAGCTGACTTCGCGGGTTGGATACACCAGCTGATGGGCGCAGATCGCCGAAAAGGCCACCACGCTGCGAAGCGGCCCAACGCCCCCAGGCCAGGCATAGTTTTCCTTGTTACGCGTCGTCAATTCAATCGGCAGCGCGGGCCGGCCCAACTGCAAGAGAAAGGTCGGCGTCGATTCGAATGGATAGTGAAAAATGTAGTTGGTCTTGGCCTTGAGGGCCGCGGTTTTGAGAGGATCGCCATATTCATCGGTCAACAGCACGCGCCCATAGGTGCGGGCCTTGGCGTCGGCGCCGAACGCCGGCAGCAGGGCCGCGGCGGAAACACAGGCTGCCCCTGCACTGCAGGATTCGATGAAGCTGCGGCGGTCCATCGTCGTCCGGTCTGGTAGCGAGCGCCCCGTTCAGCCCGTGACCGCGCAGCCGCGGCCACCCGCCAGGAGCTTGACGCAGCGCGGAAACGGGTACCTGGTTCCATCGCGTGCCGCGCGCAGCATCTCCTCAATGTCCTCGGCCGAGCGCGCGCCGAAAAAATAATCGAACACCTCGCCGTTGACGACGACCGCGGCCTGCGGCGAGCCGGTGCGACCGGAACTCGCGGCATCGAGCTTGTCCTTCAGCGGCTTGACGCTTTCCGGCAGGAAAAATCGCGGCGGCACCGATGATTTGATGGTCTTCGGAACATAGGAAAAGGTGATGGACCCAAAGATTTCGGTCTCTTCAAGCTTGGGCAATTGCTGGGCGCGCCAGGCGACACAGGGAGGGCAATCATTGCCCCCCATCCAGATGAATTGCACCGTGGCCGGCCTCGGCGAGGTTTGCGCGCTCGCCAGCAGCACGAAACCCATGGCGGCCAGGGCCAACAGGCAATCGCGCAAAAATCGGGTCCGTCGCATCGCATACCTCCTTGGGCGGTCCGGTCACAATCCGGTCCGCGCAATGCTCATATTCTCACATCACCGCTGCGCTTGCGTAGCGGCCACGTCGAAGTTGCCTCAGCGTCTGGCGGGAGGCAAATCCGTGCAACTGCCATGCGCCACTTCCGCCGCCCCGCCGCTCAGAAATACGCGATCAGCCGGCCGCAGGCCGCGACGGCGAGCCAGCCGGCGAGCGACGCGGCGGCCTGCGCGCGGGCGATGGCGGGGGCGGCCTCGTCCCAGGTCGCGAGACGCGCGTTCCACAGCCAGCGGAAGGCGATCGCGTTGATGAGGCCCAGCGCGAGCAGCGTCGCCTTGATCCTCGTCACCGGGTTGACCCAGAGATGGGCGGCGTCGGCGGAGAACAGGACGAAGCCGCTCGCAAGCTGGAGCGCGAGGCCGGCGAGCGCGACCGGCGTGAGTGCGCGCGCCGCCGCCGCCGCTTCGATCCACCGCCGTCCGTAGCCGAGCAGCCGCAGATCGAGCAGCGCGATCGAGCCGACGAAGAAGACGAGACCGAAGATGTGGCTGAGATTGGCGATCGGGTAGAGCACGAAGGAATCCCGGACGAAGGCGCCGAGCGCCGAGTTTTCGAGCGCGACGGCCCAGGCAGGCGCGAGGCCGGTGCCGTCCATCCCGGTCAGCGCAGCTCGACGGTCTTGCCGGCGACCACGATCCGCTCGACGCGCATCTCGGCGTCGCGCACGCGGCTCGGGTAGCCGACCACGCGCACGACTTTCCCGACCGCGATGTCCTCGGGCGGCAGGCCGCGCGCCTGCATGCGGAAGGGCGGGGCGAGCGTGCAGGTCCAGCGCCGACCCTCGTGCATCATCTCGACCTCGCCGTGCGGGTTCTCGTATTTCGAGACCAGCACCGGTCCCTCGAAGGCGAGCGCAGTGCCGGCGTCGTAGTTGCCCCAGCCGTGATGCGCGCGCGCCGGCGCGGCCGCCAGCGCCGCGAGCCCGCCCAGCACCGCGCGGCGCCCGATCGTCGTCATGTTCGCCTCCCTGGTTTCAGCGGAAGTCTCCCCGACGCAAAGCGAGGTCTCCGGCGGAAGTCGTGCACATGAACGCGTCGTTCTAGCATGCGGCGAAAGCGGGCGCGCCCTCGCGGATTCGTGGGGTCGATGGCGGCCCGCCTTGCGCTAGAGTCGCGACCGGCGCATTGAAGGGGAAAACCATGGAATTCCGCAATCTCGGCCGCTCGGGCCTGCGCGTCTCGCTGGTCGGGCTCGGCTGCAACAGTTTCGGCGGCCGCATCGACCTCGAGGCCTCGCGCAAGGTCGTCCACCGCGCGCTCGACCTCGGCATCACGCTGCTCGACACTGCGGACGCCTACGGCAACCGCGGCGGCTCCGAGACCTGCCTCGGCGAGATCCTGGGCGCGCGGCGCAAGGACGTCGTGCTCGCGACCAAGTTCGCGCTGCCGATGGACGACGCCGGCACCCTCAAGGGCGCGTCGCGGCGCTACATCGTGTCGGAGGGATAGGAAATTCAACCGCATGAGCCCAGGTATATCACCGTATCGCGTCCTCAGAAAACGTGTTTACCCTCAGGCGGCAGGCTGACTCGCCAAGAATTTTTGCCCCATTGGGCACAAGCGGGGTGCCGACCTGCCAAATGGCACAGCCCTACCCCGGCGGGAGCTTCAACGACCACCAAACATTCGCCAAACGGTACGCTGATCTTCGGGGTAGTCGGGTGGTGATTGGTTTGCCATGTCCCAATCCGGCTCGCCCAGGGCACCCTCGTCCGGCTTCTGCGCAGCGCAGTCGTCCCGCAACGGCGGCCCACGCGCTGGAGTGATGCGCGGGGCCTCAGCGTCCACCCCGATGTGCTCCAGTATCCTGGCGATGTCTGCGCTGTAGGTGATGAAGGCAATGATGCGCATCTGTCCTGCGCAGTGCGCACAGGTGAGCGGGAACACCTCATAGATGCGGGCCAGCAGCGCGGCCCAAAGGTAGTGCGCCGGAAAGCGCGGTTTGGGCTTGGCTTCAGGTTCAGCCGCGCCCCCCAACCCAAGCACCCCAGTCCCCACGCAGCCGGCTCCATGCCCTGAAACTGCATCGCTGGGTGCTTCTGTGGCCGCAGCTTGTGGCGCTAGGCTGCTCACGACTGACGTCACCACCTGCGCCACCTGCGTCATCGCCGTAACTGCCGCACGCAAAGGCGAGTTGGGTGCCAGCACGCCGTAGTAGCGATGCCGATGTGTGCGTGGTGGGGGCACCAATGCCGCTATGCGGTCGATCAGTTCCAGTGGCGTGAGCACCAGTTCGCCCCTCTCGCCTGTGTGCTCGGCATGGCCTTTGCCGCAGCAGTACACCAGATCATGGCCGCGCTGCTTGAGACGATCCATGGCGAATGGTGGGCGGGCGCAGTAACGCAGCAGGCGCTCCAGCCCTGCCCGGTCGGGGGCTTCGATGCACACCCCGGCATCGACCGAGAAGCCGCCGCCGTGGGCGTAGGCTGCCATGTCTTTGGCATCATGCGCTTCAAGGTGGCCGCGTGCCACGAAGGCGCGCAGGATGCGCCGGCGCACATCGGCCTGCACCTGGGCCATGGCGGCTTCATCGAGACCCATCGCTGCGTGAAAATTGACCGCCAGTGCATTGGGCAGCGCCTCAAACACCCCGTCGACCACGCAGACGTGGAAATGCACATGCGTGTTCAGGCTGGAGCCAAAGCGGTGAATCTGCCACTGCCACCACCATGTCGTGAATGGCCTTTCGCAACGCCTCGCAGATCGCCGGATCGGATGTTGTGTGTGTGCCCTTGACGACCCAGCGTACCTCGGCCTGCCGCATGAATCTCTTCAATCGCAGCACATTTTCCGGCGGACAGACCCAGTCATGGGTGCCGTGGACAATGATGGTCGGCACCCGTGCGGCCTGGCGCGCCCAACGGAAAAGCGCTCGTTCGCTTACAAAGCAGCCCTGCGAAAGATAGTGCGATTGCAGCGTGTATTTGGCAATCCATGCATCAGGACATTCGATTGACGGCGACGCAGGCAGCCCCAGCATCGCTTGCAGCACCGCTTCCTCATACCGCCCCCAGCGCCTCGCTGCGTCTTGCCGCTCTTCCTGAGTTCCATGGTGCAACAAGTGCGTCAAATATTGAAGCACCGTTTTTTGCTGTAAGGGCGCCCATCCAGCGGTCAATCGTGCCCATGCTTGCGGTGCCAACGCCCGCAGCGATTGGAAAAACCAGTCCATCTCCCGCTGGCTTGCCAGAAAAATGCCGCGCAATAGCAAACCAGACACTGCGCCCGGGTACCGGCCCGCATATGAAATGCCCAGCGTGCTGCCCCATGACCCCCCCACCACCAGCCATTGCGGTATCCGCAATCCCGCGCGCAAGCGCTCGATATCCTCCACTAAATCCGGCGTTGTGTTATGCGCCAGCATGCCCCTCGGCATGCTCCTGCCAGCACCTCGCTGGTCAAACAGGACAACCCGATGGCGTGACAGGTCGAACCAGTCGAGCATCGAAGCATTGCAGCCGCTGCCCGGCCCGCCATGCAATACAACGGCGGCGGGTGCATCAGCATGCCCATATTCGGCGAAATACAAGTCATGCCCATGGCCGACGGGTAAGTAGCCTTCATGGAAGGGACTAGGGTTAATCTTTAGTTGCGGCATGAAAAAATTGCTAGAATTTAAACGGCTGTACACGTCGTGCGGCTTGAGGCTTGATGATGGCCGCAACAACAGATGCATTCACAAATCGTACTCACTATTTTTTATTGGAGAAAATCATGAAGTGGAACAAACCGGAATTTTCAGACCTGCGTTTTGGCTTTGAAATCACGATGTACATTGCCCATCGCTGATAGTACTTGGTACCAGTACCCATACTCTGGGTAGCGCGGCGATGGTGAAAACGATCGCCGCGTTTTATTTTCAGTTCAGGACAATGCAGAACAAGGCTCACGACCCGCGAGAGCGAAGCGTTATCTGACGATGAAGCAGTAAACCCTGGCCATGAAAGCCATCGTGCCGTGGACGGTACTGGCCAACATCTACCTGGGCCGACAAAGGCTGACGACACAGGTGCGCCCAATGATCGCAGAAAACAGGCCCGATGGGCCACATGAGGGGTCCTGCCACGCCTGTTGGCTCAAAATCGAACTGTCACGCATCCATGCGGGCGCCTTGACGGTACTTACTTGTTCAGCATTGCCTTAATTCATGTGGGTCTTCTCGGAGTCGAGTGGGTAAATTGAGGTGGTAAATCGCCTGCAAGTCCGCGTAGGCATTGGCCTTTTGGCGTTTTCAAGAGCGTTGGAAACTGCGAACATATTTGCATGGCCACTTCCTGGAAGCGACAGCGGCGACTGTGGGATGCGTATCGCTTCCCCGGCTTTCGTCCGCAATCGACGGTGCGCGGTGTCTTCGGCGATCCGAAGGCGCGCGTCATCACCCTCGTTCGGCGCTCAAAAAAACGCTCTGCGGCTGTTGCGGTCGAGCGCACATGGGCTGGTACGACCGGCGCACGCGGCGCGTTCGCGATCTGCCGTGTGGCGACGCGCGGATCTTCCTGGAGATCGATGTGCGTCGGGTGCGGTGCAAGAGCTGCGGGCAAGTGAAGAGCGAGCGGCTCGACTTCCTGGCCGACAACCCCTTCTATACCAAACGCTTTGCCTACTACGTGGTGCGACGCTGTCGTCAGGCCACGATCAAGGACGTTGCCGAGGAATTCAGGCTTCACTGGGAGACGATCAAGACTCTGGAGATGCAGTACATGCGGGCGCAGTTGGCCAAGGCGGGCACACCCGGTCCCAAGGTGATCGGCATCGACGAGATCTCGATCCGCAAGGGCCACACCTACCGCATCGTGGTGAGCGATCTGATTCGCAGGCGCCCGATCTGGTTTGGGGGAGCGGACCGCAAAGAGGCGAGCATGGCGCTGTTCTACGACTGGCTGGGCGAGAGGAAGACCCGGGGCATTCGCCTGGCGGTGATGGACATGGGGCAAGCCGTTTTACAACGTGACGGTGGCGCGAGCACCGCAGGCGGCGATCCTGTTCGACAAGTTCCACATCATGCGTCACTTGGGAAAGGCGCTCGACGAGGTGCGCAAGTCCGAGTACCGCAGACTCAGCGGCCAGGATCGAAGCTACATCAAGGGTCAGAAGTACACGCTGCTTTCGCGCCGGGAGAACCTGACTCTGGACGGCAGGAAGGCGCTCAAGAAACTGCTGGCGGTGAACAAGCGACTCAACCGGGCTTACCTGCTGAAGGAATCCTTCGGTCAGCTCTGGGACTACGAAATCGAAGGCTGGGCGCGCCGCTTCTTCGACAACTGGCGGGCGAGCCTGAAGTGGCAGCGGCTTGCGCCCTACGAGAAGTTCGCCGAGATGATCGATCATCATTGGGATGGGATCGCCGCTTATTGCAGGCCAGAGAACAAGGTCTCGCTCGGATTCGTGGAGGGGCTCAACAACAAGATCCGCGTCATCCAGCGTCGCACCTACGGCCTGCGCGACGAGGAATACCTGCGGCTGAAAGTTCTCACCTGCATGCTCTCAAAGCTCTAAGAAACCCTCAAAATCACCCACTCGATTCCGAGAAGACCCATTCAAGTTCTCCATGAAAATTATCGTTTTAGGTTCTGCTGCGGGTGGAGGATTTCCGCAATGGAACTGTAATTGCCGCAACTGCGACGGCGTCCGCAACGGCACCATGACCGCCACAGCGCGCACCCAATCATCAATTGCCGTTTCTGCCAATGGCAGCGATTGGGTATTGATTAATGCCTCACCCGACATCCTGACGCAAATCCGCGCCACCCCGGCACTGCAACCGGCCCGCGCCAAGCGCGATAGCGGCATCGCAGCAGTCATGCTGATGGATGCGCAAATCGACCACGTCACCGGATTGCTGATGCTGCGGGAAGGCAAGCCGTTGCCACTCTACTGCACGGCCTCGGTCTGGGACGATCTGACCACGGGCTTGCCGCTGGTACATGTGCTTTCACACTATTGCGGCGTGCAATGGCATCCATTGGCTGCCAACACCAGCCACGACCACATAACGCCAGTGGAATTGCCCGGCATCGAAGGTCTCCTCTTTACGCCATTGGCATTGACCAGCAAAGCGCCGCCCTACTCACCGCATCGCGAAATGCCGCAAACAGGCGACAACATCGGCCTGCTGATCGAAAACGTGGCGAATGGCAAAAAGTTGTTTTACGCCCCTGGTCTGGGTGCGCTTGAACCGCACATTGACGCTGCGATGCGCGCCGCCGACTGCTTGCTGGTGGACGGCACCTTGTGGACCGAGGATGAGATGATCCAACTTGGCTTTTCCAAAAAGAAATCCGCTGACATGGGCCATCTGCCGCAATCCGGCAGTGGCGGCATGATAGAAGTGCTGAACGCCATCGGCCAGCGTCGGAAAATCCTGATCCACATCAACAACACCAATCCGATCCTCGATGAAAACTCCGAACAGCGCGCGACCCTGACACGTCATGGCATCGAAGTTGCGTTTGACGGAATGGAAATCATCTTATGAGCACCATGGCACAAGCCGCATCAAACACAGAACAGCCCTGGGATCGCAACGAGTTTGAATCCCGGTTGCGCGCCAAAGGTGCCGCCTATCACATACACCACCCGTTCAACGTCAAGATGAACAACGGCCAGCTAAGTCACGACCAGATTCGCGGCTGGGTCGCCAACCGGTTTTACTACCAGATCAGGATTCCGCAAAAAGACGGCGCCATCATCTCCAACTGTCCCGACCGCGAGACCCGGCGCAAGTGGGTGCAACGCATCCTCGACCATGATGGCTGTGAAGATAACGCTGGCGGCATCGAAGCATGGACGAGGCTGGGGATAGCGGTCGGCATTGCGCGTGACGAACTCTGGTCGCTCAAGCGTGTGGTGCCAGGCGTGCGCTTCGCGGTCGATGCTTACGTCAACTTCGCCCGCCAGGCGCCCTGGCAGGAAGCGGTCTGCTCCTCGCTGACCGAAATGTTCGCCCCCAAAATTCACAAAGACCGGCTGGCAAACTGGCCCCAACACTATGCCTGGATCGACCAGGATGGATTGCAATATTTTCGCAGCCGCATTTCACTGGCCGAGCGTGATGTCGAGCATGGCCTGCAAGTGACCCTGGATCACTTCACCAGCCGGGCACAACAGGAACGGGCGCTGGAAATTCTGCAGTTCAAGCTCGATATATTGTGGTCCATGTCGGATGCCATTGAAAAAGCATATCCTTGAACTTGAGCATCCATAAGCCAGGCCCATGAACGATTACCCCGACAAGCCGAAGTTATCCAGACTGTTTCGATTGCAATGGGAAGAGGCGCAGAACAACTATGTACTGCTCTATCCGGAAGGCATGGTCAAGCTGAATCAAAGCGCCGCAGAAATTCTGAAACGTTGCGATGGCAATCAGGATACAGCCGCTATTGTCAGCGATCTGGAAAGCGCGTTTTCAGTCAGCGGCCTGCAAGATGAGGTGGAAGATTTTTTAAGCGTTGCCAATGAGCGAGGCTGGATTGGATGATTCAATGGAAATAGCCGTCAACAATACGAGAAAGACATGAAACTTGTAACCAACACTGAGAAACACATAGAAATTGTAACCAGCACCGTCGCGTCAGCTATCGCTCCGCCACTGTGGCTGCTGGCCGAATTGACTTACCGTTGCCCGCTGCATTGCGTGTATTGCTACAACCCGCTGAACTATGCAGAAAACTTCAATGAGTTGACCACCGCGCAGTGGATCGACGTGATGCAGCAGGCCCGCAAACTTGGCGCGGCGCAACTCGGGTTTTCGGGCGGCGAGCCGCTCGTGCGTGACGACCTGGAAGAGCTGATCGCCGAAGGCCACCGACTCGGCTTTTACACCAATCTCATCACGTCCGGTGTTGGTTTGACCGAAGCGCGCATCGCCCGGATGAAAGAGTTTGGACTCGACCATATCCAGCTCTCGTTTCAGGATTCGACCAAGGAAATGAATGATTTCCTGTCGAGCACCAAGACCTTCGACCTGAAATCCCGCGTCGCTAAACTGATCAAGCAATACGACTACCCGATGGTGCTGAACGTCGTTCTGCATCGCCAGAACCTCGACCATGTCGGCCAAATCATCGAGATGGCGCTTGCGATGGGTGTGGAGTACCTCGAACTGGCCAATACGCAATACTATGGTTGGGGGCTCATCAATCGCGACCACCTGCTTCCGACGCGCGAGCAAGTGGAGCGCGCTGAAGCCGTGGTCAACGACTATCGCGCCAAAATTGGTAACAAAGTGCGCATCATATTCGTCGTGCCAGACTATTTCGAGAAACGGCCCAAAGCCTGCATGAACGGCTGGGGCTCGGTATTCCTTGCGATTGCCGCAGATGGAACCGCGCTGCCCTGTCATGCAGCGAAAACCTTGCCCGGCATTGATTTCCCCAACGTAACGCAACAAAGCGTGCGCTCCATCTGGTACGACAGCGACGCGTTCAACAAGTTTCGCGGTGACGCCTGGATGCAGGAACCTTGCCGGACTTGCCCGGAGAAGAAAAAAGATTTCGGCGGTTGTCGCTGCCAGGCCTATGCGTTGACCGGCGACGCAACAAATGCCGATCCGGTGTGCGACAAATCCCCGCACCATGGCACGGTACAGAAAATCCTTCTGGATACAGAATTACGACACAAAAACCAGACTCAACAACAGCCAACGCAACCGATTCTTTTCCGAACCGATAAGAATTCACTGCGATTCGCACTCGAACTCGAGGAGGCTGTTGCGCCGACAAAATGAGCATGCACCGGGAATGATTTTCGTCCTGGCACACGTATCCGGCCTGCTCACTGCCATCAAGCGTTGCGCGTTGATTTGGTCAATCCCCGTTGCGGGTCGTAGCCGAAGGCGGCTATCGCGTAAAAAATCAAGGTACATGCGGCGACCACCAGCGATGAGGCCAGCTCGATCTGGCCATACAACGCAAAACGCAGCGCCTCGACCGCGTGAGTGAACGGATTGAAACGTGCAACTTGATAAATCCATTCGGCACCGGATTCCTGCACTTTCCACAGTGGATATAAAGCTGAGGAAAGAAAAAACATCGGGAAAATCACGAAATTCATGGTGCCCGCGAAATTTTCCAGCTGCTTGATGTAAACCGATAGCACCAAACCGAACGAGGACAGCATCAATGCGCCCAGCACCACCACCGGCAGCGCGATCAGTACCTGCATGATGGTCAAGTCGACGTCGAACAGTATCGCCAGCATGAAAAATGCGAGGGCCTGCAAGACCGACAAAAACGCCCCCCCGGCCAGCTTGCAGGCCAGCAGATAGGGACGCGGCAACGGTGCCGTCAGCAATAATCGCATCACCCCCATTTCGCGGTCGTAGACCATCGCCAGCGACGATTGCATGCCGTTGAACAGGCAGACCATCATCACCAGCCCCGGCACCATATACACGCGGTACTCCACATACGTCTCGTAGGGCGGCATGATCGCCACGCCGAACACATTCTGGAAACCCGCCGCAAACACCACCAGCCACAACGCAGGCCGCACCAGCGACGACACCAGGCGTCCTGGCTGCCGCAAAAACTTATGCACCTCGCGACCGGCGATGGCGCGCAATGCCAGCAAGCCGTGATCCAGTTTCATTTTTTCGCCCCGGGCGCATCCAACGCATCCGTCAGCCTGCACGGCGACTCTTTCTCATCGCTGCCCAGCGTATCGAGATTATTCCTGGCATGCAAAAAGCCGTCAAACGGCGCGACCCCGGCGATGCCGCCGCCGAGTCCGCCGTGCGTCAGAAACACCGGTTGCCGCAGTTGCTGGTCCCACGGACGAAAGGAAAGGCGCGCTCCCTTGAAACCATCCAGTGCGATATCCTGATTGCGCAGCGCACGGCGATGCTGGCTCGCGTCCGGCCATTTGATGGCGGTCTCGATAATGATCTTGGTTGCCATCCACGCCGCCCAATCAACACTTGCCATCGGACGGTTAGCAGCCTTCTTGAAACGGCGGTTCAGCTGCGGCGCTCCATTGCGCTCCCAGGAGGCATGCCAACCCTCGGCCACCAGACCGGCGCTACCAACCACCGGGCGCGGCAGGATCGTGCGGTAAGGCACATCGCGCGCGAACTCTCCGTCGGCATCGACCACCCACACCACATCGGCATCCACCCCGGCGGTGAGCAACGCCACATTGGCCAGCTCGCGCTCGCGCGGATCGTTGGATAATTTGAACGGTTTGCTGGCGACCAGTTTGAGTCCGTAGCGCTTGATGGTTTTTTGCACAACCGCAACCAGGGGCGCGTCGGCCGGCAGGGAGCCCACAAGCAGCAAGACCTTGGTCCATTTTCGCGCGCTCAAAAATTGCGCAATCGCATCTGCTGTCATGCTTTGGTCCGGCAGTGTATGGAACAGATTGGCGCTGCAGTCATCGCGCCGCAGGCTCGTCTCCGCAGCGGATACATTGAAGAACAGGATGTCCATTTGCCGGAATTCCCTGGCCAGCGCCGCCACCGCGCTGGCCGGCAGGTCGAGCAGGAAATGCCTGATGCCTTTTTTTGCGAGCGCGTCTATTTGCGACTTCGCCGCCAGCACATTCTCTGCGGGCACCTCCTGAACCGTTATCTTCAAATTGGCGTGCGCAAGCTGGAAATCCGACTCGCCAATCGCCACTTCAGCGCCGGCCCTGGGGCGTCCCAATGGATGGCCGGGGTAATTCTTCTCCAGCCGTCTTGCTTCATAGCGCACATCCTGCGGATCAAACACCATCGCGATTTTAAGCTCGCGCGCCTGCGCCGCAACGCTGACCAACGCCAGCGCAACGCACGCAAAGGCCTTATGCCAGCGCAATGGCATCGGCTCAGTCATCAATCACCACACTATGCGGCACCCGCCCGGCTCTGATCGATTGAAGCGCGCGGCCCTTGGCCACATCGACGATCGAAACGTCGTCCGACATGCCGTTGGCCACATACAGGGTCGCATTGTCGCGCGACAGCGCCAGCCCCCAGGCCCGCTTGCCGACCAGAATCAGGTTCTTGACGGTCCGGCTTGCCACCTCGATCACCGCCACATGATTGGCCCGCCCCAAGGCCACGAAGGCCGTCTTGCCGTCGCGCGTCATCGTGATGCCGACCGGCGTGATGTCATCCGTGCGGAAACCCTTGGGCTCGAACCTTAGGGTGGCCGCCACGCTATGATCAGACGTGCGGATGATGCTGAGCGAGGCGCCCATCTCGTTGGTGACCCATAACTCCTTGCCATCCGCGGTCAGCGCGAAGCGGCGCGGACGCTTGCCAACTTCGATATTTTTCGTCACCTTGCCAGTGGCGGCATCGATCACGTGGACCAGATTGGCAACTTCGGAGGCGACGTAAACGGTCTTGCCGTCCGGTGTGACTTTCACACCCTCCGGCTCCTTGCCGACTGCGGTGCGGCTGATCACCTTCTTGCTGGCGAGATCCACCACCGATAGCTGGGCATCTTCTTCGTTGGAAAAGTACAGTCGCTTGCCATCCGGCGACAGGTCGAATATCTCCACGCCCTCTTCCAGCGTGAGGTGGTCGACCACTTTGAGCGTGGCGACGTCGATGATGTCGGCGCGGCCGTCATCGCCGCAGGCGACGATCAGGCGTACGCCATCGGGTGTCAACTGCATGTGGCGCGGCCGCTTGCAAGTCTTGACGAGTGCGCGCTGCTGGTGAGTTTTTCCATCGAAGACCGCGATGGTGTTGTCTTTTTCGCTGGAGATGAATATCCAGCCGGTCTGTTTCGCCAGGGCGGAAACAGAAAATCCGGCCGCTGCTGCACCCATAACAAGCAGGATGACAGTTTTTTTCATAACTTCCTTTTTTTTGCAGGTTGTGCCGCTTGTCGGCAATGCTCGTTCATTTATAGCGTCAACTGCAAAAATGCGTCAGTCAAGGTCGAGCACCCATCCCTGGCCATCAGTCGCACGGCCGTGCCGTCGAATTTCACCTGCCCATGCGCCAGCACGATAATCCGATCCGCCGTCTCCGCCTCATCGACCAGATGGGTCGCCCACAAGACCGCCAGACCCTGCTCGCGACAGAGCGCTTTCACATCCGACAAAATCTGTACGCGTGAGGCCGGGTCAATACCGACGGTCGCCTCATCCATCAACAGCAGGTTGGGTCGAGTAAGTAAAGCGCGCGCCAGCTCGACCTTGCGGCGGTTCCCACCGGACAGGTCACGTGCGCGGTCTTTGGCGCGTTCCGTCAGCCCGAACCGCGCCAGCCAATGCGCAATGCGTTGCCTGGCATCGGCGCCGGCAATTCCATGCAAGTCGGCCTGGAATTGCAAGTTGGCAGCCACAGTGAGGTCCAGGTCCAGTGCCGGCTGCTGAAAAACGATGCCCAGGCGGGACAGTGCTGCCAATGGGGTTGAGGCGATATCGATGCCGAAAATGGCTGCTGCGCCGGCATCGGCGCTGAACAAACCTGTCAGCATTTGGAAGAGCGTCGTCTTGCCGGCACCATTCGGTCCAAGCAACGCGACGAATTCACCTTCGGCAACGGACAGGCTGATGCCATCGACGGCCTTGCGCACGCCGAATGATTTACTTAACTGCCGAACGTCAAGCGGATGTGGCACAAGATTTTTCCCGAAGCGAATCATGCCGCAACCGTTGCATCCCATGACAAGCCACTGCACGGTCGGCAACTGCTTCGAAAATGCCCGAGCCAAGTTTTTTTTCGCCCCACAGGACGGCGCATTGCTCGACGCTCGATATTTCACAACGCGGCAAAGGTTGATCGCTCAAGAACTGCCTGAACATCTTTCGCAAATGAAATCCTGGTCCTTTATCGTCAAGTTGGCAATGCCATCCAGCGTCCAGCATACGGTTGAGCACCGCGACACCAGGGCAGCCTCAGTTTGCTGGCCATGCAGGCTGCGTGCCCTTCAGCTCTTTTCAAGCAGCTTGATCAGCGCCGTGTAATTCCCATCGCGCGCAATGTCAGCCGCAGTCTTGCCACGATTGTCCTTCAGGCTGCGGTCCGCGCCTTGCTCAAGCAGGAAGTTCACCGTCGATTCGTGCCCATAGCCGGCCGCCCACATCAGCAGCGTCTCATCGTTGTCCATGCGCGCATTGACCTGGGTGCCGGCACGAAGCAATTCGGCCAGGCACGCGCCGCAGCCATTGCCCGCGGCATAAATCGCCGCATTCTTTTTCACACGGTCGATCGGGTCGATCTTCGCGCCGGCTGCAATCAGATTGCGAACGATTTGCGCATTGCCGCTGAATGCCGCGCCCATCAAAGGCGTCACGCCTGAAAGATTGGCGAGATTGACGTCTGCGCCCGCGCGCATCAGCGTATCCACCAGCGCCTCGTTGCCTTTGCTCGCCGCCATGTTGAGCGGCGAGTCGCCATTGCGGTCACGCGAGTTGACCGATGCGCCGGCGGCAAGCAATGCAGCGACGTTCTCAACCCGGCCGGCCTTTGCCGCCAAGACAAACTGGCCGTTGATGTTGATCTGGTCCGCCCCCTTTTGCGCGAATGCGGGTGCGATTGCGCAGCAGGACAGTATCAACAAGATACTGGACTTTAATGCCTTTATCGTTTTCATGATGTCTCCGGAAAACAGGGGTAACACGCGCCGAGTGTTTCCTTGTGGAACAAAAAAATTTGCATTACAAGCCTTTCTATCACGATCTGGCCGGGCTGATGACGGAACGCCGGTTGGTGATAACCCTTACGATCATCATGCGCTGGGTGCAACGCCATGCTCCTGAGCCTGAGAAACGCCGGAACCGCCATGCGCGCAAGGTGGTGCAATTGTGGTGTGCCGATGAAACCATGCAGAAATCAGTTGACAGCAGGTCTGCTTGTCCCGTAAATTCTGGGGGGGAGAACAATGTCACATAAAGATATTAACTAAACCCGGGGCAGCGCCGTCCCGCTGCGTGTGATCGGATACCCTCTTGAACTTGACTCAATATTGTCTTGACTGAGGGGTCCACTTGAGGAGACAAAATGATTAGGCTAATACAAAAGGCGAGTCTCGCCGCGATGGTCGCGCTATGCGCCGTCGGCATCGCGCACAGCCAGGAAATCCAGGGTCAAAAGGGCAAGAGTGGCGGCCCGGTCGCCATCACCAAATCGATCAACGTCTCGCAGGCGCAGCTGACCAACGCCGACAAGCAAGGCGCCAACTGGCTGCACACCAACGGCGGCTACGCACAGACCCGCTTTTATCCGGGCAATCAGATCAACACGAGCAACGTCAAAAACCTCCGTCCGGAATTCAGCTTCCAGACCGAGGTGCGCGAGTCGATGGAGACTGCGCCCATCGTGGTCGACGGCATCATGTACATGACGACCTCTTTCAATCACGTCTATGCACTTGACGCAACGACGGGTCAAGAATTCTGGCACTACAAACACAAGATGGGTGCCATCACCACCTTCTGCTGCGGCCCGAACAACCGCGGTGTGGCAATCGAGGGGGGCAAGCTGTTCATGGGCACGCTCGACGCCAAAATCCTGGCGCTCGATGCCAAGACCGGCAAGCTGTTGTGGGAAACCCAAATCGCCGACCCCGAAAAAGGTTATAGCGAAACCATGTCACCGACCGTGGTCGATGGCAAGGTGCTGATCGGCACCAACGGCGGCGAATACGGCATCCGCGGTTTCGTCAAGGCATTCGATGCCAAGGACGGCAAACTGCTCTGGACCTTCTACTCGATTCCCGAGCAGGGTCATGAAGGGGTGTGGGCCGAGAATGATGCGACCGGCCGCAACATGAAGCGTGACATCAAGGCCGAGAAAGAGCAGCTCGCACGCAACAGCGCGTTTCACCACACGCTCGGTGGCGGCGTCTGGATGAACCCGGCGGTCGACCTGAAGACACGTACCATCTTCTTCGTCGCGGGCAACCCTTCCCCTGACTTGTACGGCGCCGAGCGTCCGGGCGACAACCTGTACACCAACTCGATGGTTGCAGTCGATCTCGACAGCGGCACGTACAAGTGGCACTTCCAGTACATCGCGCACGACGTGTGGGACCTCGACGCCGTCAGCCCGCCGATCCTGATCGATGTGAAAGACAAGTCCGGCAAGATGATCCCGGCGGTCCTCCACGGTGGCAAGATCGGTCATATCTATGTGCATGACCGCAAGGACGGCAAACTGATCCGCTTCTCTGAAGCGATGATCCCGCAAACCCTGTGGGTTCTGCCGACTGAAAAAGGCGCACGCATGCTGCCGGGCGCAAACGGTGGCGTGGAGTGGTCGCCGATGGCGGTCAACGAGAAGCTGCGCCTGGCTTACGCACTGAACCTGCATCAGCCGATGACCTACCACGTTGAGAAGGCAGCCTATCCGGGCGGCAAGCTGTGGCTTGGCGGTGCCTTCAAAGCGATCGAAGGCGAAGAGCAATGGGGACGTGTTGCCGCAGTCAACGTCGATACGGGCAAGATCGCGTGGAAGTTCGACACCGCACAGCCGCTGATCGGCGGTGCGTTGGCGACAGCAGGCGACCTGGTGTTCTACGGCGAAGGCAACGGCCTGTTCCGCGCGCTCGACGCACGCAACGGCAAGCTGCTGTGGGAATACCAGTGCGGCGCAGGCGCCAACGCCATGCCGGTGTCCTATTCCGTCAAGAACCGCCAGTACATCGCCATGGGCTGCGGCGGCAATACGCAGCTCGACTTCAAGCGCGGTAACACGATGTTTGTGTATGCGCTGCCAAAGCAGTAAATCGACCGACGTTTGACATGATCCGGGGCTGCTCGAAAGAGTGGCCCCGTTGTACGTCAGGGCCGCTCTTCAAATCTGAAAAACGGCCATCGAAAGAAAATCCCGCTCCAGCGAGGGGGACAGGAAGTTCGGCGTGGCAGTAGAGAGACGCGCAGATACCTCGGCCTGCAGTGGACGAACCCTCAACGCGCCTGAAGGTCACCGAAATTGCAAATAGAACTCAAATTGAAATTCAAGACTCTTTTCGCATCCGTCATCGTCGGCGCTTGCGCGTGTCTGACGCTCGCACCGGCGAGCGCCCAGGACATCCAAGCCGGCCGCACCAAGGCACAGGCCTGCGCAGCGTGCCACGGCGCTGACGGCAATTCCTCGGTTGGAAATTTCCCCAATCTCGCCGGCCAGACCTGGCGCTACATCTACATTCAACTCAAGGACTTCAAGGAAGGCCGCCGCAAGGATCCGGCGATGAGCCCGATGGCTGAGCCACTGAGCCGCCAGGACATGATCGATATCGCCAACTTCTATGCCGCGCAAAAAGCCAGGCCATCTAGCTTCAAGGCTGACGATGCGAAAATCAAACTAGGCAAGGCCAAGGCGGATGAAAACCTGTGCGTGATGTGCCATCTTGGCGGCTTCTCTGGCCAGAACGAGATCCCGCGCGTCGCGGGCCAGCAATACGAATACATTGTCAAGCAGCTGAAAGACTTCAAGGCGCGCACCCGCACCAACGATGCCGGCAACATGACCAGCGTGGCGCAAAGCGTAAGCGAAGCCGATATCGAAAATCTGGCTCACTACATCACCAGTCTGCGTTAAGGCATACGGGCATACGGGCATACGGGCATACGGGCATACGGGCATACGCATGGATCAGCGCTACACCCGCATGGCAATGTGGCTGCACTGGCTGATCGCCATTTTATTGATGAGCCAGTTCGCATTTGGCTGGTACCTGAACGACATTCCGCGCGGCGTTCCGGCGCGCGGCTATTTCGTCAATCTGCACAAGAGCAGCGGGTGCGATTCAAACTGGTGTGCAGAATTCCGGGGACTTGTTCCCCGCAAGCGCCATCCAATAGGCATGCCATTTGCGGTTGGCCCGGTTTATCCGCAAGGCCAACATATGTTCAGCGTTTGGTATGAGCCACCAGCAGCCCGGGAGTTTCAGCCACTTTTGCACTACGTAGCGGTGCGCGCTCTCGATCTCGCCCGAGCCAATGGGTAGTGCTTTGTTCAGCGCGTCCTGATAGTTGAGTTGATCCATGCGGAAAAGCCAAGTACCGATGGCACTGACGTACCGGAGCCTCGGCGTCACTTGTGCCTGGTGCCTCAAGGTGAGGCTGCAACGCTTGCAGGACTTGATGCGCATTGGCCGTTTTCAGACGATCCTTTTGCTCCGTCATCCAGGTCTTGGCCGCTTGCGCGCTGGGTGCGATCGCCTTCGCAGCAGCCCCCAGGTACTCGCACACATGATAAAAATCCACCAAGTAGCTGGCATTTGCTCCAAACTTGTCTTGCACCTGTGCCGCGATCCAGGGCGCGCCATCGCCCACGACGTGAACATGGTTGTTGACTCCAAATCCGGCCAGACTTGCACATGCAAAGAGTTGCTTGCCTGCGGCCTGCGGATCACCCTGTAGCGTGCCTGCAAATACAGGGGTCACACTGCCCTGTGCATGCGCCAGACAGAGCTTGTGCTCCTTCCAGAACAGTTTTTTGCCCTTGCGTTTGTCGGCTTGCGTGGTGCTGGTCTCCATGATCGGCACCATGCCCCCGTCTGTTTGGGCGATGATGACTTCGCAGCCTTTGTGCGCGGGCCAGCTCTGGGTCACTGGGGTTGCCTCGAACATGGTTTGTGCGTGCCCCAGAGTAATTGCGCGAATCGTGCTTTCCGGGACGACCACCCCGTAGTGCTCTACCAATTTGTCCATGGCCTGCGCAAAGGGCAGGTCGGCACCAAAATCTGTGACCACCCGTTGCATTCGCCGAGAACAGCCCCTGGGACTCACCTGGGCACTTTGCATAAAAGGGCGAACGCGTTGGGTTTGTCTGCGCAATTGCGGCTCATCGACGCTTATGCGTCCAAATGTGGTGAGCCAGTGCAGTTTTTTTACCTTCTCGATGAATGTCGCTCGCCTGCAGGGCTGTTTGCGTTGTCTTGTCCACTTGGGCGTTGGCCCACGCTTGCATGGCTTCTTGCCCCATGCGCCGTATCTCTTCAATGACACGCTCCTCAGCATCGTCGGCCAGCTTCAACTCGCCCGACTCATCCTCCACCACCGTCAGCAGCGACGCAATCCGCTCTCGCATGTGCGGGTGCGCCTCCAGGCGCCTGACCAACTCTTGCGTACTCAGTTGTGTATTGGTCATTGCTCTTGCCTTTCTCTGGTTGGTAAGTTTGGATAGGAGAATACTTCACATCAGTTTGAATCGCACCCGAGGCCTTGCGCTGTGTATGGCTTCGCAAACCTGACCTGTCTCACCGCGAAGCTGTGGCGCCAATCCAGAATAAAAAGGCC